>NZ_JADBTB010000115.1:0-30739 GCF_020246405.1 Microcystis sp. M083S1 | reverse complement strand
TTGGAGTGATTGGGGGGAAAATTCAGGTACTTTTTCCCTGAAAATTAGGTAGTTGACCACCTGAAAATCGATAAAACCCCACACCCCACACCCCACACCCCACACCCTGCCACCACCGAAAAACTTTTTCAGCAAGCCCTAATTATCTAAGTTGTTAGGGTGTTGGGAAACAGGGCAAATTCCTCGCGCGTTGATAGTATCAATCTTAATTGAAATGACTATATTAACCTCTCACAATAAACCGCGATAGCGGATAAAAACGAGGATTACTGCCCAGGAACCTAAAGCTACTTTAACGGCGACTAAAATGTTTAGTATTGGTAAAATGCCGCCACTAAATAGCGCTCCTAATTCCCCGTGGGGTAACTCAAATCCTGAGAGAGTAATGGCGGCTAAAACAATAAAAACTAAGACGGAAATTTTCTCCCATGTTGCCGCTTGCCAACGGCGATAAATTGCTTGCATCCATTCGGGAGACGAGGTAATGGCTATTAAACCAATTGCCGTACCTCCGGCGACTCCGGCGGCAAAACCTCCCCCCGGACTTAAATGTCCGCGGATAGCTAATTCAATGCCCACTAAAGCTGTAATTGTTGCCCCTAAACGGGCTAAAATAATTGAAGGTTGGTCGGTAAATTGATGGATTTTACTGGCGGGTTTTTCGGTGGCTAGAAGAAAATTCGCCCCCATAATGGCAATGGTAAAAACAACCACTTCATAGATGGTATCGTAGAGACGATTACGAAAAATAACCACCGAAACCGCATTAGGAACACCGCCGTCGCGCACCAAGGATTCAACAATGTCTAAGGATAATACAGAGGAAGCAGTATTCGGAATAATTACCATTTTGATAGCAAAGGCAATGGCGGCTAGAGTGTAAATCCATTTCATTAGTGTTTCTCCTCTAATTTTGGGGTTTCAATACAGGTTAAAATCGTGTTTGCTGCCGTTAATTCATTTTTAAAAATATCGTAGAGATAGGGTAATCTAATTGTGGTTTCGTAGGGGATGTTTTCTGGATTGTCTTGACGGATACAGACGGCATGAACATCTTTATCCCTAAGTGCCTGTTGCAAAGCTTGTTTATCACTGTAGGCAACTAATTCTAAACGCATAAAACGCTTACTTAAAACCGTTTGTAGTTGAGTTTTTAACTGTTCTAAAACCGTATCGGTTTCCTCGGCAATTACTCCTAAACGCATCACTAAAGAGGAACGAATCGCCACCGCGTAGAGAGTTACGGCTAACATGGTTCCCATCAAAGCTTCGGTTAAAGATACATCTGCCGCCCCTAATAAAGCATAAACTAAGGCTGCTATTGCCCCTAAAACCCCGCGAATTACTAGAGCTTGGTAGGGATTGGATTGTAATATCACCATCGCCGCAGTTAAAGGCAAGAGGGCAACAATAACATAGAGATAACTTTCATTCATCTTTAATTTTACTCTCGATCGCTAGAAGTATAAGCTAAAACGTAGCCTAACATGGTGTTCCAAATTGCTAGGGAAATTATTGCCAATAATAATAAAGGCCAATTTTGGGGAACTTTCAAAAGTAGCCCGAAAATAATCGCCATGGAACCCAAAGTATCAGCGACAGATAGACCATGTAATTTATATAATACCGAGCGCTTGTCTAAAAGATGCGCCGTTCCCCAAAACCAGAAAAACACTCCGATAGTGATGCAGATATAACTGAAAATGTCAATCATGATTCGTTCAGTCGTTTAAGAATTTGTGCTAATAACATAAAACCGGCATTACCGACACTGAGAATAATCACTGCTACCACTCCAATCATCCAATCATCCCGCAGAACCGACACCACTAGAATAATAATTGATGATTTACTGGAAGCACTGGCAAAGGCGGCCATTTTTTGCCAGATGTCGTCATTTTTTGCCACTTCATAAAGGGGAATTAATAGGGCGACAATCATGGCAATGAGAACAATATTCATCCCTGGTTACTCCGTTTAATTATATGTACTTCATAACCCTCATTTTCCTTGTATTCGGTGACGATAGTTTTCGGGGTAAAAGTAATGAGAAATATATCCCAAAAAGCCAGTCTGGGTGAACGTTTACCCGAAATTCTCTCTAAAATAATTTCTTCTTCCTTGTGGGGATGAAGGATAATTTCAAACGCTTCTTTATAAGCTTGGGGAATAGCCATAAAGACTTTAATTATTACCTTTAACCAATCGCCTAAAGTTTCGCTAGAGGCGAAATTACGGGGCAAAAGAAAAGCAATAGCCACCCCGATCATAATATTAGCGGGGGTAAAATTAGCGGTGAGCAAAAACCACATAGTTAAACGCAGAATTATATGTCCGATCATGCTAAGACCATCCAAAACAATAGAACTAACATTATACTCATCATCCCGACGAGATTATCAAATTGTTCCCAGGCTCGCGATAATTTTAGGGATAACTTTTTGAAAACTCCCAGATATAACCACCACCCGGCACCAATGACAGCTAAAGCTTTGATAATATTGGGTAGATTATAAGCTTCAACATAGACAGCATTGGATAAAAATAGGGCGGCAAGGAGCAGAATTATTGCCGTCCAGAAACCGATAGTTAGCTTCTGTTTACTTTCGCCACCAGCGTGGGGTAAAAAGATAAATTTAGCAAAGGAAATCGCCGTCCCCACCGCCACAAGATTGATCATAATTTCTTGCCAGGGGACTAAATTTTTCATCGTTAACGCTTTCGCCCCAAAACCGGATAATAGGGGGAATCCAGAGATAGAAAAACTAGCAACCACTAGGGCAATCCAGAGAGAATTAGGGATCGATTGTTGCTGTAATTCTTTAAAATTGCGACTGGGTAAAACTCCCGCTAACAGAAATAGGCAAGATTTAACTAAACCGTGGGTAAGGGTATAAAAACCACTGACTACCGGGGCGGCTAAAATAAAACCTAACTGGGAAATAGTATGGAAGGCTAACATCCGCTTGCTATCCTTTTCAAACACTGCGTATGACACGCCAAAAATCGCCGTTAGCACCCCGAAAAGCCGAATTAGGACATCTAAATCCTCTAGGATTAAAGCACAGCGCAGGAGGGGAAAAATGCCAGCTTTTACCACCACCCCCGACATCAGCGCCGAGACGGAGGTTTCCGATTCCGAGTGTGTCATCGGTAGCCATAATCCCGAGACAAAGATTCCCCCTTTGACTAATAATCCCATGAAGATTAAAGCCAAGGCTTCGGGAGGTGCGTCCTTTAAACCAGCAAAAGCAAAGGAATTATTGGCTTTATAGACTAAAACTGCGCCAATAAGGTAAAATAACATCGCCACATTGCTGATAAACAGATAACGCAGGGCAACCCAGAGAGAGCGATCGCTGCGAGGATAGGCAATCATCAGAAAAGCGGCAATACTAATTACCTCTAGGGCAACGTAAACGCTAATAAAATCTTCACAGACGAAGACAGAGTTAATACTGCCGTGGAGAATGATAGCTTGGGCGTAAAAAAAGGCGGTTTTGCTACTTTCCCAGTTATAAAAAATAACTGCCATCGTCACCAGGGCATTGGTGAGGATAAAATAGGCACTTAACTGATCGGCTACCAGTCTCACGCCATAATTATCCAGTAGGTTAAGGGTTATGGGGGAGGATTGGCTAAATAAAAGGAGAGAATAGGCGAGAGAGATAATAGTGGCGGCGAGAGCCAGATATTTGTCTAATCGCGGCAATAAATAAATGATAAAGCCGATCAAAAAGGGTAAACTTATCCAAGCGATCGTTAAAGTATTCATGGTGTATTATTTTTTTCTATCTCACTGCTGTGGAGGGTGGGGTTATCTTTGGCTAATTTCATTACTCCCACCAGCATTAACGCCTGAATGGAAAAACCGATGACGATCGCTGTTAAAATCACTGCTTGGGGTACAGGATCGGCGTAATTTTGCTGTTTAACTGTACTGAGGATGGGAGTAAATAAACCATCACGGGAAGAAATCACCACATAGTAGGCGATAACGCCGGTACTCATGACATCCATGGCGATAATCTTCATGATTAAGTTTTTTTTCAGGAATGTTCCTAAAAATCCGCACAAAACGGTGGCGAATACAAACAACTCTAGCGGGGGGATCGTCACTGGGCTTCTTGATTAGATTTGGTTATGAGTCAAAATACTTTTTCTAATTATCCTCGATCGAGTCCCAATTGATCAAAAAATTCTCAAGATTATGGGGGGAATTTTCGGGCAGCAAATAGATTGTTTTGGATCTATAATTATTATTGAAAAAAATAAAAGCAAGCGGTTTCGCTTTAATAATGTATATCTTGCCAGAGAGCGCAATCAGTAGTGTTTTGGAAATCTTTGATATTTTTGCTGGCAATAATAACCCGAAGATATCCCGCCCGTCCGCTTCATCAACTTGTTAGTATTTGTGTAAGAATAACCTGAAAAATTTTTATAGGAAATATAGATTCACACTACATTTAACATAAAAGTTGTAGGTTCTTCCGAACTTACACTGTAGAAAATTCCTCAAGCTCCCTCTCTGCACAGTAAGGCTCTAAAGTTGATAAATATCAATCTAATAAAAACTCAAAGCCTTAGTATACAAGCTTTACAAGCATGAGTTGTTGATAGTTTTACATGACAGGTTCGGTAGAGCCAAGTTGTACAACTTATTTTTACATAATGCCTTAGCCTGCGTTGCCACTCACCGACAACTCCTACAACTCATCGATCATTACTAACCCAGCTTCTGTAACGTCATTAATTTAAAGGTTGAATTTTTTGTAAGGGTTGTTGTCTGGCGAGTTGCCAATTATTTTGTAATTCTAATTGATGAAGAGTGATCGAATTTAGGTGTCCTGGAGTTTGTCTAGGCGATTCAACTGAAGCTTAGGAGAGGCTTTTGGTAGGTTAACGAAATAATTTTTTATGATTGATAAATCGCCGATATCAAGAAAATAAAATTAATAATTTATCGTTTTAAAGTATTCTTTAAAAACTGGAGCAATAGTGTAATTATTTTCATTTTTTGATGTGGTGGAATGGTTCTCAATTAATGAGCGTCTAATCAAGGATTGAACGGTATTAATAATCTGGTTTTTAGGTTGGGAAAATATCTCGAATAATTGGATCAAAGAGTTTGGAGTATCGTTAACAGCCAGATGGGTTAAAATTTCTTTTTCTAGGGGAGATAATCTATCAATTTGACTACGGAGAATCAGTTGTAGTTCTTCTGGCAATAGACAAGTTGTAGTTTGAGGTATTGTAACCCGACCATTAAATAATTGATTGAGTAACGTGGCAACTAATTTGAGATAAAGAGGATTACCTTGATAAAGGGTGATAAATTCATCCCAGTTTTCTTGATTATTTAAATCTTTTTCCTTGAGAATACTTTTTGCATCTTGACCTAAGCCTTTAAGAGGAAAAACAGAAACGCCAGGGTACTTCTCGGCTAGATAAACAATATCTTGAGGAACTTCCCAACTATTCACAATAAAGCAACTACTTTGTTTAATTTTGCTGAAAAATTTGAAAAAGTCTTGATAGTCAGAGTTTTGATAATGACCAGCGAGTTGTCCATCTTGTAAAAGCGATTGCAGATTATCTAAGATGATTAAACAGCGATGTTGTCGAAGTAGTTTAGCTAGGTGACGAAGCGGATTATTGGTATTTTTTTCGTTTGGAGTTGTCGAGGCTAGTAGTCCATCAGCAAGAATTTCAATTAATTCCTGTTCTAAATTTTTGAGTTCAGGAAAGTCCTGTAAATCACGCCAGATAATAATATCAAAATGATTTTTAATTTGTTCAATTAGTTCAAGGGCTAAGGCGGTTTTACCAATCCCTGTCATACCCGCAATTATAATAAAATGAGAATGTTGTTGTAATATCCAATTTTGTAGAGTATCTAATTCTTGAGTACGACCATAAAAAAGACTACGGTGGGGGGCATCATCTAAGTCAAGGTAGGGTCTTTGTGTTAACTTTGCTTGGGGATTTTTGAGAGATTTTAAGTCACTGCCACAAATATTAATATGGGTTTGGGAATTAGGAGAAAAGTTTGAGGAAATGATTGAATAACTGGCTCTTTCTAAAGTAGTACGAATATTGGACTGGGTTATTTTTTCTCCGACTTCCTCAGATAGGATTTTCCAAAGACTAGCGGCAACTTCTCTAACGTAATTAACGGTGCAATCATGTCTTTCTGCAATTTTATTGTACTTACTACCCTGTAAAGTCTCTTCTAAAATATCACGTTGGAGATCATTTAAATGCTTATTTGTCTTGGCCAAAACCACATCATCGGCAAATCTTAAGATTTTCTTAAGTTCCATAACAGTGTTAATTGAGTGAGTTTACATATCTTAACGGCACATTATCTCATATTTTCCTATTTTTGACAATATTCTCATGAGAGATTAAGCAAAAATTATCCTAAATAATCCCAAATTTATCAATATTTTAGTTTTTTATGTTACAAAATTTAATATTTTCTGCGGCGGTATGATCAACTAAGAATTTTTTCATATCTAGTCATGGCTCACAACGGCGACGAAACAAAGGCAAAAGAAACAAAGTTAATCAATAAGACTTGGGTTAAGGCGGTTGGTGTTCTTGCGCTAATTGCAATTCCAGTGTCATCGTTTCTTCTCTGGCGAAACACCAGTCTTTGGCAAAACCAAAACACGGGCGGAATTCAAAAAATCACAATTGCTCAATTTGGTGATGTTTTTATTTATGCTCCTCTTTACATTGCCATTGATGCAGGGTTCTTCCAAAAGCAAGGCTTAGATGTGTCCCTGATCAGTACTGGCGGTGATGAAAAAACCTGGGCGGCTGTTATTAGCGGTAATGCAAGTTTTGGTGTTGCCGATCCTACGTTTGTAGCGGTATCAGAATCTAGGGGACAGCCAGGTAGGGTGATTGGTAATATCGTAAACGGTGTACCATTTTGGGGTGTGACATTCAACCCTAAAATTAAGGTTAGCAAACCGCAGGATTTAAACGGTTATTCCGTTGCAACTTTTCCCGCACCATCAACAGCTTATACTCTACAAAGACAGATGTTTATAGATGGTGGGCTTAAGCCAAACATTCGTGAAACAGCCTTCGGAACGCTTTTGACAGCATTAAAAGCAAAACAAGTAGATATTGCATTAGAATTAGAACCAAATGTTTCTCAATCTGTTCTTGGAGGTGCTAAAATCGCCTACTCTTTAGCTAGTTTATACGGAGATTTTGCTCTTACAGGCTTAACGGCAACACCTGAATCACTAAAGGAAAAACCCGAATTAGCTCAGAAGGTAGTTTGTGGTATTCAAATGAGTTTAGATTTAGCAAGAAAAGAGCCTAAATCTGCTTTGGCAATCCTTCAAAAACGCTTTCCAGAAGTCGATCCTAAAGTGGCAGAAGAAGCATTAAAAAGGCTAGTCAATGAAAAAATTATTCCCGCAAATGCTATTACTCAGCAAACTGCTTGGGATAAGGCAATTAAGTTAAGGTTTCAAGCTGGAGATATTAAAAATCCTAAACCTTTTGGAGAATATGTTGATAATACATTTGCGGAAAAAGCGGAAAAAGATTGTCGCTATTCTACCCCTTCAAGTCCTTAATTTTGTATTTGTAATCATTACCTTTTGAGATACCTATGGCAAAACTTCAAGAAGTTAATCGAGAAGTTAAAATTATACAAATTGATTTTTACTTTGTTTATTTACCCTTTTATTACGCCACGAGTAATAAGTTCTGGTCTAGTAAGCTAGATAACTATAGATTTAGTTATACTAATGATTTAGCTAAAACAGATAAACAGGTAATTGAGCGTCTTATGAATAGCAATGGCTCAGATATTGTCTTTGCCATTGCTGATCCCGCTTCAATTTTTGAATATCAAGCTCAACATGACGCTAAAGATATTGTTATTTTAGCCGCATTATTGACCAATGCCGCATTCTGGGCAGTCGATCATGATAATCATACAGTAGAAAACTTACAGCACTTAGATCAATTTGACAAAATTGTTGCTTATGGAGAAGGAACAACAAGTCATCGAATAGCTAGAACTATTAATCCACAAAAAACACAATCGGTTCCTCCAAAAACAGAAATAGAGGTTTTAACTCAAGGTAACAGACAGGAAAGTGTTATAGTTCTTACTCCTGATCTTGTAGGATTAGAAAAGACTTTGTTTAATAATAATGAATACCAAGTTAAGTTGAATGTTGGAAGTACGACAGAATTTGATGAGGTTTTAATTACTGCTCTTATCACCCGCCGTGATGTTATTGATCATCATCCAGAACTTGTTAAGGAAGTTCTCAAGGGTATTCAGAGGGCTTGCTATCTTGTCCAAATTGATGATGAGGGTTCAGTAAAATTTGCTGATCATTTTGCGGCTCTTCATCCTTTGCAGCAAAAAACTTCAGAAACAGAAGAAATACTTAGAAGTGCGCTAAACCGTGCAAACTGTTGTCGTGTTTTTCCCTCGGCAATTACAATTACAGAAGCTCAATGGAAAAGGGCTGCACAGGCATTTTGGCGATCAAAAGGAGAGGAGTTTACACAAGAAGTAGAAAATACAGCAAATGGAATTTATGAAAACAATATAAAACCTTATTGTGATTATTCACGAAACGCGACCAAGACTGTTTTAAGAACTATGTCTAAAGTCCCCATCCAGAATGATCCTTTTACACTGAGACAATTTTTATTCATAATGTCAAACTTACCAAAGCATCTAAAATATCTTTTAATTCCGGTATTGTTGATTCTAGCCACACTACTTATTCGAGGTTCTTATTCAATAATAATTGATTTTAAGAATTGGGTTTTTACTTTGAATCCTCCTAATCCTTCACCGATAAAGCCTGACCCTTCTCCTCCAATACAAGGGATGGTTTCTGTCTCTATGAGACTAAAATGGAGAGATACTAACGAGCCAATTCAAAGTGCTTACATTACTTTTTTTGATGGTGCAAAACCAATTGAAGAAGCGGCAACAAGGACTAACTCTGAAGGGAATTTTACAGTATCTCTTCCTAAGAAAACAATTAAATGTGAAGTAAAGCATCAAGATTTATTCAACAAAATAGAATCTTTTGATTTACTTTTACTATCTCATACTGGGAATGAAATTAATATTCCTGAAAAACAATTTCAAAAAAGAAAAAATTAAATGAGTAATTCTACAATTGATATTAAAGTTAAAAATTTGAGTGTCAAATTTCAAAAAAACTCTAAGTCTTTTTTTGCGCTAGATGGAGTTGATTTTGAAGTTAAGCGTGGTGAATTTTTCTGCATTGTTGGCCCTAGCGGTTGCGGAAAATCTACCTTACTTAAAACTCTGTTAGGATTTTTACAGCCCACCACTGGAGAAGTCGATATTTCAGAAGAACGGAAAAAAGCTGGTATGGTTTATTTACCCCAGTCTCCCTCTCTATTACCCTGGAGAACTTTGCTACAAAACGCCGCATTAGGTTTAGAAATTAAAGGAAAACTAAATAAAGATAGACAAGATACTCTTAAATTTGACATTAGTAAATTTGGATTGGGTGATTTTGAAAAACATTTATCTACAGAAATTTCTGGTGGAATGAAGCAAAAAGTCGAGTTAATTCGTGCCTTAGCGAGTGGGCCTCAACTTCTTTTTTGCGATGAACCCTTTGCCTCTATTGATTTTGTTAATCGTTTTGAATTAAATACTGAATTTAAACATCGTTGTACAATAGCAAGAACAACTACGGTTTTTGTAACTCACAACATAGAAGAAGCGATTTTCCTTGGTAACAAAATTGCTGTCATGAGTCAACGCCCTGGACAAATTATGAAAATTTATGAACCGAAATTATCAAAAAATGCTCACGATGCTATCAAATGTAGGGAATCCCCTGAGTTTGAAGATTTGTTTCAAAAAATCTGGGAAAATCTTAAAGGAAATTATGAATAACAAACATCAAAAATGGAAAATTCTATTTATTCAAACTTTAATTATCCTACTTTTTGCCCTGATCTGGGAAGGATTAGGCAGAAGTTCTAAAAATATCTTCTTTCTGATTGGTACTCCTCTAGCTGTCGCAGGTGAGTTTTGGCAACTTCTCATTGCAGGTAATTTCATCGGCAATTTTTTCATCACAGGTGCAGAAGCAGTTGTGGGCTTATTAATTGGTACTTTAATTGGGACAGTTCTTGGACTTTCTTTATGGTTTTCTGAATCGGCTGCTTTTATCGCTAAACCTTTTGTGACCGCACTTGGTGCATTGCCTGTCTTTGCTCTAGCTCCATTGATGATTGTTTGGTTTGGTGTTGGTTTTGGTATGAAGGTGGCCATCGCAGTTTTTTCAACTGTTTTTGTAGCCTTTAACCAAGCTTATAAAGGAGCCAATTCTGTAGCCCTAGAATATGTTGACACACTTAAAGGAATGAATGCGTCTCGTTCCCAGATTTTTCAAAAAGTAATCATTCCTGGTTCCTTAGATTGGGTATTAAGCTCTATTCGGTTAAATGTTGGATTTGGATTATTGGGGGCATTTATTGGAGAATATATTTCATCAAATGAAGGTTTAGGTTATCTGATTCTTCGTGCCAGTAATCTGTACAATATTCCAAGAGCTTTTGCCGCAGCGATCGGGATTATCGCCCTTGCCTTGATTTTGGATAATATTGCCCAGTTTATTGAACGACGACGTTATACGATTGTCCAATGGATCAGTGTTCCCCCGCAACTTTGGCATCGTTGAGGTGAACAACAGTCTGTAAAGATACCCTCAATTATCATTACAGAAAATTAAGTTGCGATCACCATATAAACAGAAAAAGCTGTCGGTTCTGATATGGCTAACCCTTCCAAACGCATTCCTTGCTGGTGGAAGGCGATCGCCGTAAACTAGAGGATTAGCGCAATCCCCCTATGTAAACGACCAAAACCGCCAAACCAATAGCTATACTGTTACAAGAGCTATTTCCCGCAATTAGACCGCCAAGAAAAATTGAATGCCAACGATAACAAAAGAAACCCTTAAGCAAGAACTCGATCGCCTTAATAATCAACAACGTCAAATCTTAAATATTCAACCTTAAAAGGAGCAAACCTAATGACAACTAGAGAAAGACTGATCCAAGAAATATCTCAAATCTCCGAAGAAATTGTTGAAGAACTGCTTGACTTTTTATTATTTACCCAAGCCAGAAGGAATCAACAAAAAGAGCCAAAAACCCCTAGACCCTACGCCCTCTGTCAAGGAGAATTTACCGTTCCTGCTGACTTTGACGATCCCTTACCCGATGAAATCCTACAGGACTTTGAAAACCCTTTATAAAAATCATGCGACTTTTACTCGATACTCATATCTTTCTCTGGTTTCTTAATGGAGATACTCAACTTTCACAAGATTTTTGTGATGCCATTAAAGACGCTAAAAATAGCGTATATTTGAGTGTAGCCTCCATCTGGGAAGCCATTATTAAATATCAATTAGGTAAACTTCCCTTGCCAGAATCACCAGAAGTTTATCTGCCCAAACAACGCGATCGCCATCAAATAACGAGTTTAACGATTGATGAAGAAAGCATCGCCTATTTAATGAAATTACCTCCCTTGCATCGTGATCCCTTTGATAGACTGCTAATTTGTCAAGCAATGCAAAATGATTTAATCATTATTACAGTTGACCAAAAAATTCGCTCCTACCCAATCATTACAACCTTATAATTAATCAGACAAAAATGGCAGAAGTAAACGTTTATTATGATCCAATGGGTAACACCTCAACCGTTGGGTTTGGCGCACCGCACGATCATTAGAGTATTCATGGTGTAGGATTTTCGGGTTGTCTTATGCAAGGTCTGTCTCTATAAGGGTTTCATTCCTTATAGAGACAGACCTTGCTGTGATTTTTGCCAATTGTTTTCGATCTAGAACTAGCTAATCAATTAAGTCTCTTGTCAGATAAGGATTTGGTCGATTTATGCCCCCCGATCAAACCATACCAAGTAACGAAGAACCAATAAAACTATAAGTTAAACTCGATCGCGATGACGGCGATCAGCAATAAAAGACTCTACCAATTTAACATCTTCGACACTACCGATCACTAAAGGTGTGCGGTAGTGTAATTTATCGGGAACGATATCTAAAAGATTTGTCACCCCATCACTAGCTTTACCTCCTGCCTGTTCAATTAAAAAAGCAAGGGGTGCAGTTTCATAAATTAATCGCAATTTTCCCTGGGGATTTTTAACAGTACCCGGATAGAGAAAAACACCACCCTGCATTAAAATTCGATGGATATCTCCCACTAATGCCCCACTGTAACGGGCCGTGTAACCATCATGACGGTGAACATAACGAGTATAGTCGCGAATTGCCTCATCCCACTGCCAAAAATTGCCCTCATTGGTACTATAAATCGGGCCATGGTCGGGGATAATAATATTCTCTTGGGCGAGGATAAATTCCCCTAAACTGGGGTCAAGAACAAAGGCATGAACACCGCGACCGATCGAGTAAACTAAAATAGTCGAGGGTCCATAGAGAATATAGCCGGCGGCGATTTGTTGACGACCATTTTGCAGTAAATCCCGCGCCTCTCCGTCTAAATCATTGCCTTCCTGTTGACGGATGGCAAAAATCGAACCCACATTTAGGTTAATATCCACATTGGAAGAACCATCGATCGGGTCGTAGAGTAGGGTATAGCGACCGATGGGACAGTTTTCTGGGATATAATAGGGTTTATCCATTTCCTCGGAAGCAAGACGGCAAACTAAACCACTTTGCTTAAAAACCGAGATAAATACTTCATTGGCAAAAACGTCCATTTTCTTGACCGATTCCCCTTGGACGTTGGTTTCTCCGGTAAAACCTAGCACATCCGCCATTAATCCCGCTTTACTGAGACGACGGGCAATTAATTTTCCCGCTAGGGCAATTCGACTCATAATTGCGCTTAAATCCTGCGCGTCGGGGGAAAAACTTTGTAGTTGTTGCAGGACGTGACGGGAGAGGGTGGTACAATCTCGATCGAGGCTATGTTCGGGGATAGAAAAGGGAATATTGCTAACCATAACTGTAATTGCCAGTAATAAAGTAAAAAAGGAAAACCCGTCTAGTCTCAATTATGACTATGATTTGATCCTAGCCAAGATTTTCTCTATTGTTGGCCAATTTTTAGATCAGTTTCATAAGTTGGCTAATTTTTCCCTTATTGATCATTAAATTTTGGTCAATAAGTAGCTGGTTATAATTAAATTGAAGATGGATCCCCCCTTAATCCCCCCTTGATAAGGGGGGTGCCAATCCCCCCTTAATCCTAGGGTTGATTCCGGGTAGGGTTGATTCAAGGTAGGGTTGATTCATGAATCAACCCTACCCTTGATAAGGGGGGTGTCTGACAGTTTTTAACACCTAACTACTTACTTGCCATCTCAATTTAAGTCGATGGGGATACACCGGGCAAGCGTTTATATTTCAAGTAATAGGCAAAACTTGTTAATAAAACAATAATTATTGTGCCGATACCTAAATAGTTAGGAACCCAAAAAGCCGCCGCAATGCTGTTAATTTCTCCCGGTTTTAAATGCCAAATTAACTGATTATCAACTTGTTCTAACGGGGGATTTAATCCTGAGTCATCATCAATATTTTGACCAGGAAAGGGAGTCTTTAAAGCGAAGTCGATATCGACTAAAGAACCGGGACTAACGATAATATTTCCCTGTTCGGAAAGTACACCTAAAGCCCGCAGATCAACAGTTAGTTTTAAGTTTTTCTGGGTCAAAAAGAACCAATCTCGTTCTGTAACTGCCAGTTGTGAATCTAGTTGCAGTAACTTTATATCATCGGTATCGGCAGAATTTTTGATTTTAAAGGAAGAACTAGGATCAAAAAATTGATTGAATTTTTCCTCTAATTCCTGACTATTACTAAAGGGAATAGTGACAATTATTTCTCGTTCGGAAATAGGAGCGGTTTTCCCCTTAAGTAATTTTGCCCTCTGTTCGATACTATTTAACCATTTAGTGGCTTCGGTTTGACTGAGACTGGTTAAGCGTTGTCCGAGGGTGATATGTTGAATAATTTCCCCGTGGTGTTGGTGGGGAAAATTAATGCCCACATCGTAACGGACACAGCCGGTTAAAAAGAGAAAAATACCGCATAAAAAGGGCAGAATAAAGCGGGTTTTTCCGATTTTTTCGGTGGTTGGTTGATTCATAATTAATCTTCTTCTAAGTCGTCATAACTTGCTGAACTGCCACCGCTAACCGTAACTAGATCGATTTGCTGACGATAATAGTCTACATCTTTTACCTCCACTTCTACCTCATCACCGAGACGATAGGCAACGCGATTTTTCCGTCCTACCAAACAGCTATGACGGGCCCGATATTCGTACCAATCATCCTTGAGAGAAGAAACATGAACCAACCCTTCCACTAATAAATCGGAAATTTCCACGAAGAAACCATAGGATTGTACACCGGTAATTAAGCCGCGAAAAACTTGACCCATTCTTTCTTTCATTTTCTCGGCTTTTTTCAATCCTTCTAGGTCTTTTTCCGCATCTTCAGCAATTTTTGAGCGATCATTGAGATGGGAAACAATGAGATGGCTTTCTTCTTCTAACTCCTCCTGAATTTGACTTGGGAGAATATTCCAATTAATCTGTCCATGACAGCTATTACTGCCCAAATTAACCCCGACTTTGACGATTTTGCTGCGGCGATCTTTCCCCTCGGTTAATAGGAGTTTTAACACCCGTTGTACCCAAAGATCGGCATATCTTTGCAGGGGTGAGAGACAGTGGGTATAATTGCCAGTATAGGCCAAACCAAAATGGGGTAAAGGATGGCTGCTATATCTAACTAATTTGAGAGTTTCTTGCAGGAGATAATTGAGGACTTTCACCGATGTGGAAGCGGAAAAAGTGCGGGTGAGATTTTGATAGTCATTGGGTTTAATCTCCTCCTCGGCAGTTAAATTTAATTCTGCCCCTAAATTATTGGCTAATTTGAGTAAATCCTCCAATTCATCCCAATCCGGTTCCGATTGTCCACAGTAGATACAGGGCAATTTTAAGGCCTGTAAATGTTCAGCGACAACTTTGCCGGCTAAAATCGCCACTTCTGTCAGTAAAGAACGGGCAGGTAAATTATTAGAAGCGAGAACAGTCCCCCCCCGTCCTTCGTCTTTGTAGGGAGAGATTTTGTCTAATTGAATATCAAAACTACCCCGCTGCAGACGTTGGGATTTTAGGGTGGGGCAAACGCTGAAAAATAAATCTTTCAGGGTTTCAACGGTATCGGTGGGGGCAGCTGCGCTATCTTCTTCACTGAGCAGATCTCGCACCTGTTGATAGGTAAAATGTTGATCCACTTGGATGAGGCTGCGGGTGATTTCGTACTCCACTAGCTCCCCCTTGTCATCGAGGGTGACGAGGATAGAAATAGCGGGGCGCTGTTCTTGGGGTGACAGGGAACAACGACTGGCAAGGGCAGCCGGGACTAATGGCAGCACTTTTTCGCCTAAATAGACGGCAGTTCCCCGTTTTTTGGCAACTTTATCCAATAATCCGCCCCGTTCAATGTAACGGGTGACATCGCTGATATGAATGGCGACTCGCCAGCGATTTTGGTTGATTTTCTCTAAAGAAAAGGCATTTTCAATGATCGGGGGATAATCTAGGGGGGTGTCATCTTCGATGGTAAAGGTGAAGAGTGGGGTTAAATCTCGCAGTTGTTCTTTTTCGCCACTATCGAAGAAATCCGCTAAATTATCGGCAATTTCGAGGGCTTCCGGCGGAAAATTATGGGGTAGATCGTGTTTACAGGAGACGATATCTGTATCGGCAGCGGACTCGGCCGTGGAACCGAGAATCCGAGTAACTTTACCGATGGGAGGCATTTCCCCTAGGGGATAACGGAGGACGGAAACATGAACGAGGTGATCGATGTTTTCTAGGAGATTTTGACCATTTTCGAGGAGATTAAGGGTAAATTTCAGGCGATCATCGAGGGGAACCGCCACGAACTGCTCATTTTCCTGTTTTACTTGCGCTAGAAGCGAAGGATTAGCCCGTTCGAGAATTAATCTCACCTCTCCCTCTGGGGAACGACGACGGGTCCCCTCGCGGATGATTTTGACTAAAACTCGATCGCCATTCCAAGCGTTACTTAGATGATTTTTCGAGACGTAGATGTCATCAGCATCTTCGATATCTTGGATAGCAAAGCAAAATTCTTTACTGGAACAGCGCAGCTTTGCTTCTACGATATTTTCCTCGATCACACGACGATAGCGCCCGCGTTCTTTGGCAACCATTCCCAGACGTTCCAAAGCATCGAGAATCACTTGCAATTTTTCGCAGCTTTCGGGATTGTCTTCGCAGCCCAGTTTTTTTTCGAGAATTTTACCCGTAGCTAATTTATCATCACTAAGATGAGAGAGGAGTGTGGCGATCGAGAAGTCCATCTAACAATAATCCTTACTTACAAGACACTGACGGAATCGTGAATAATTAAGTTTAAATACTTAATAATGAGAAGATTGATTTAAACTATTGACTCGAGAGATTATCTCTGTCGGGGTAATTGCGATCGCTGGTGGTGACAGTGAAGGTAAACTGAGCAAGCATCGAACACCCGAACCTACCTTGAGAATTATCGAAGCCTTCGTTAGTATAAGCCAATAGCGAACACCGGCAAACTTTTCGGCGATCGCTAGTCTTTCTGGCAGAAGCTTCAGCCTAGTAGAATCTTGTTACTGTGGGCAAGGCTAATCCTAGGACTGAAAATTTTATCTAACCTTTAATCTTAGCAAGAACTTGCTACATTTTTCCAGAATTACGATAGAGTATTCTAATATAAGTACAAAAGAACTCGAAAAAGTCACCATGTTGCAAAAGTTACGCCAACGTTACCCCCAAGTTGCCCTGATTAGCGAGTTAGTTCAAATCGATCACGGCAAGTATATTGTGAGAGCGATCATCGAAATTGAGGGAAAAACGGTCGTTACAGGTTTAGCTGCCGCAGATACGGTGGAAATAGCGGAAGATAGAGCCAGAGAACGGGCTTTACTGCTTTTAGAGGCTGAAAACACCCCCGATCTCCAGCTTGTGGAAAAAGTCAGCCCCAATAATATTTCTCTACCGTCCGATTTACCTAAACCCGTCGCTAGTGCCAAAAAATCGACCAAAACGGCTAAAGTCACTGAAATACCTCGTCCTGAAGCTAAAATTGAACCGGAATTACCCCAAGTTAAGGATATTCCCCCGGCTAAAATTGAACTGGAAATACCCCAAGTTAAGGATATTCCCCCGGCTAAAATTGAACCGGAATTACCCCAAGTTGAGGATATTCCCCCGGCTAAAATTGAACCGGAATTACCCCAAGTTGAGGATATTCCTTTACCAGAACCAGAGCCTTTATTATTAGAAACGGAAACCGATAATTACTCCTTATTATCAGAATTGCCAGAAGAAGCGAGTTTAACCGAAGAAGAACCCCCAGAACCGGAACCAGTTGTTGTTATTCCCGAAGAAATCGATTATTCAGTTCTTAAAACTAAAATTGATGTGGAGATGAAACGATTAGCTTGGACCACAGAAAAAGGTCGGGAATACCTGATTTCTACCTATGGCAAAAAGTCCCGTTTACTGCTAACTAATGAGGAGTTATTAGAATTCTATAACTACTTATCTAGTATCAGTGCCTAATCACTAAATCTGCTGCATAAATCAAAAATCTTTAGTTAAGTGAGGAGTCTCCGAGCCAGTATTATCCGAGTCAGGAGAAGCAGAAAGAAATAGATTATTTCCTGGCAGTAGAAAAGCGATCTTTTTCTGAAAAAATCCTTAAATTAAGGACTTTAATAGCATCTGCGATTAAAAACTCACTTTTGCGGGAGATATAATAAAAAAGGAAGCTATTAGCTGCCAGTCTTTTTCTCCCTATCTCCCTATCTCCCTATCTCCCTATCTCCCTATCTCCCTATCTCCCTATCTCCCTATCTCACTGATAACTGATAACTGATAACTGATAACTGATAACTGATAACTGAATTAGTTTCTCACCGCTTCTGTTTCCGCTTCTTTGGGAACAACCACTGGCAATCCGCTGACCGTTTCAATTTGATAAATAACGCGACTTAATTGGGAAGGACAACAGAGAGGATCCGTATCTTTATAGCGATTAAAAACCACAATAATTCGATCGCTATTTTGTAAAACAATTCTCTGAGATGCCCCATCAGCGCGAGAATCCATCGGTCGCGGGGAAAGAGTGCCAGCGAATTTACCATCGACAAAAACAAAGTCTTGATAACCCATCGGTCGGCACATTCCATCCACTCCACTCATGGCCGAAATAATGCTAGTTTTACCATAGGTTTGCACGGCCCCGTACAGTAACCATCCCGCTTTATTAAGCGCTTGATCATTGGCAGTAATTGCCGGACGAACCTGTTCACGACACTGGTTATCAATCACGGTTTTAACGGGAGATTTGGGGATAGGTGCCTTGGCTTTATTCCAATTAGTTAATGGTCGATCAAACCAAGCTCGCGGAGTCTCTTTTTCTGGGGTTTGGCTAATAACTTCTAATAGCTTCCATGTTTCCGAATTTTGATTATTAGTTGGATTGGATACGGTTTCAACGCTAACTTTAATTTGATATAAAAATCCCGGTTTATAATCAAATCCCTCGATACTATTAGGGAACAATCTCCAGTTTTCCTCTGGTTTTTCTCGCATCTGTAAACAGTCTTTGGTTGGGCCTTGGCTACAGGGTTGTTTCCGAGAATTGATATAAATTGTCTTTTCCGTGCGCGTGGTGGTCGGTGCGGGGGTAAAAGTGAGTATTCCTAAACCTTCGGGAGTACGATAAAATAACTGTAAATCGCCTTTAGCTGTCACTTGGAATTGTTCCACTCCTTGCAAGGCGGCCAGATATTGATTTTCTTGTTTCATCTGCGGTTCCGGACAAGCTTTTTTCGTAGTAGCGATCGCTTGGTTAACCTTGAGCGTGTCATCATTGACTTGATAGCCGGTATTATACTGGTTGCATCCGGCCGAACCACTGAGGATATTTTTCTGGAAAGCGGCAGTAATTTCCGTTTCTTTGACCAAACTTCCGGCTGTCCACCCCCTTAGTTTCCATCGAGTCCCCTCCAAAGGGGAAGTATTAGCGATCGCTGCTTTCCCCGCTAAAGCACAACTTAGGGCAATTGTCAAGAAAATTCCCGTTTTTTTGGCGTTCAAAATTGCTATTCTCCTCGTCAAAGCAACAATTGTATTATGGCGTGGGGTAATCGACTGAGTGGTTAGGATAATTTTTCGGATTTCTCTTTCTGACCATCCCGTGACGGATGAAGAGAGAACAAGTTCCCTCAAACCTTAACCCAGTCAGAAAGTCATCGTTGTCATTAATCACTTTTTGCCCTCAAATGGCCAAAAGTTGACCCCAGTTCACCTTAAGCAGTACAATAAAAACCTTGAGTGACCCCTTAAACAAAAAAAAACATCATGGCACAAGGACAAGGATTCGGATTCGGTCTCGGTAAGATTAAAGAATTACAAGACGCTTTCCAAAAAGCGCAACAGGTGCAACAAGGGGCGAAAGTTCTGCAAGAAGAACTGGAAACTATGGAAATTCCCGGCCAGAGTGAAAATGGCTTGGTGACAGTCTATCTCAGTGGCAACCAAGAACCCCGGGGTATTGAAATCGATCCGGCTCTCCTCTCCCAAGATCTGGAGATTGTGGCTGGGTCTATTCTAGAAGCCATGAAAGTCGCCTATAGTGCCTCCACGGAAACCATGCGCGCCAAAATGGAAGAACTGACCATGGGTTTAAATATCCCCAGTATGTAATCGCTTTTGACCGCAATGGTAGAATGGAAAGTTGGACTAACAAGCGAGGAGGTTCAACTTTGCTGACTTTGGGTGTCAATATCGACCATGTGGCCACAATTCGCCAAGCGCGTCGAACCGTGGAACCGGATCCCGTGGCGGCGGCAGTTTTGGCCGAAATCGGCGGCGCTGATGGCATTACCGTTCACTTGCGCGAGGATCGTCGTCATATCCAAGATCGCGATGTGCGGCTCCTCCGGCAAACGGTGCGGACTCATCTGAATCTGGAAATGGCCCCGACGGAGGAAATGATCGCCATTGCTCTCGATCTTAAACCCGATTATGTCACCCTTGTCCCCGAAAAGCGCGAGGAAGTGACCACGGAAGGGGGGATCGATATGCTGGGCAATTTTGACCGTTTTTGTCGGGTTGTAGAGCGCCTGCAATCGGCTAATATCCCCGTTAGTTGGTTTATTGATGCCGATTTTGCCCAAATTCAAGCGGCCGCTAACACGGGGGCGAAATTTATCGAACTCCATACCGGTCAATACGCCGAAGCACAACAGGAGAGCGATCGTCAAGCAGCATTAACAATTCTTAAAGAAGGTTGTGAATATGCTTCCTCCCTCGGTTTGCGGGTGAATGCCGGCCACGGTTTGACCTATTGGAATGTTTATGCCGTCGCCTGTTTGCCCAATATGGAAGAATTGAACATTGGTCACACAATTATCAGTCGTGCGGTTTTGGTCGGGTTAGAACGGGCTGTTAGGGAAATGAAATTGGCTATGCGTGGGGAATTGTAAAAGCCATCAGCTATCAGCTAATCTCCCGACTCAGGAACAATTACACTGAAAAATTAAAGGAAAGATCATGACAACTTATTATTATTTGGTAGCCAGTCAAAAGTTTTTAGAAGAAGAAGCGATCGAAAAGGAAGTTTTGAAGGAAAAAATCAGGAATTATCAAGAAAAAGGTCAAGAAATTGATTTTTGGTTAATTGCCAATCCAGCTTTTTTAGATACTCCCGGTTTTGCCGATATCAAAAAGAAAACTCCCCAACCGGCAGCGGCGATTGTTTCTCTCAATCAACAGTTTATTACTTGGCTAAAATTGCGTCTAGAATACGTTATTACCGGACAGTTTGAAGCTCCTTCCGATAGTATTCCCGAACCGTTAAAATAACCTTTTTGGACTGGGGCAAAAAATGCAGACGAGGCAATCATCACCAGCTGACTTTGCCTTGGAGCTTGCTAATTTTTCCCTGACCGATTCCCGATACTCGATCCAAATCTTCTAGGGAAGTAAAGGGTTTTTGTTGCCGGGCTGCGATAATTTTTTCGGCTAATTTGCCACTGATACCGGGTAAACTATCTAATTCTTCTTTGGTGGCGGTGTTTAAATTAATTAAGCGCTCGCTTTTAATTGTTACAGATTGGGAGCAGTTTTTTCTATCCTGTTCGATCCGATTTTTAATAGTTTCTGGCAGTCCTAATTTAGCGGTACGGTAAAGATATTGAAATTCTCGATCGAAATGAGCGGCAACGGTGGGATTATTGATAATAACTAAAGCTTCATCGTTTTGATGGTTAGCGGCTCTTGACCAATTATGAGAACCAGTAATCACAATTTTATCATCGATTAAACCGAATTTATGGTGTAATTTATCTCCCCGGGCTAGATCGGGAACTCCTAGGGTATTAATTGGGTTTTGCCAAGGCTGATTATCTGGTTCATAACGACATTTATTACTGAGAGCAACTCCTAATAAATCTAATCCTTCGCTATAGTATCGGAAGGCAAAACTAGGATCAATTAAAGCCTTAATTTCTATCCCTTTTTGATGTCGTTGGGCGAGAATATTAGCTAGAGGCTGTTCCGTAAAGACAAATAGGGCTAAGTCCACGGATTTTTTAGCTTTATTTAAAGTTTCACCGATCAGACCATTGCTAGTAATTGCCCAGGGATAAGTGGTAGAATCGGGGGAAAATTTTACCGTCAGACTACTATTACCGATAGGGATTGTTTGCGGTTTTCTGTGGGGTTTATCTAACCCAAATCTAGAACGATCTTCCCTTCCCCACATCAGATTAAATTCTCTTTGAAAAACTCTAGCTAGTGGGGGATTAGTAATCACTAATAAGTGATTGGCATTACCGACAGTTTTGGGATTAGAAAAGTCTCCATGAATATCACTTAAGGTATAGTTAGCTGAACTAATTAAAGTAGTGTAATTATCAATAACCATGAATTTATGGTGCATTAAACCGCTACCTTTTGAGCGATCATTTCTATCATCAATTAGGGGAATACCAGCTTTTTTGAGGATAGTAATTGCATCTCTTTGGGCGATTTCCTCTGGAGTTAATTTACCATCGCGATTTATGTCAACTAAGTCAAAAAGGTTTTGATAACGTTCCTGTTCTCGATCGCTTAATTGTTCTTGGTTTTTGGCTAAACTATTAATAGGTTTATTGTAAATATTTTCGAGGATAACCCTAACTTTAATTCCCTGTTGCTGACGAGCAACTAAAGCTTGAGCGATGGCGGGTAAACGTAACTCTTGCACTGCTAGATCGATCGAAATTTTTGCCGAGTTTATCTTATCAAGAATAACCTGTTCTAAATTATCCCCTGGGCGATTAATTTGGCGATAGGGATCGGTATAATTTGAATTTCGGGCTTGATTATGATTAAAATAGACTTGAATATATTGATCTTGGGGCAAGGGTTGCGGACGATTTTGGATAGCATTCAAAGAATGACAGCCACCCAAAAGAAAAACTGTCCCTAACAAAAATCCTAACTGTCCCATAGTCCGAATTTTTTTTAATCTCCATTTATCTATTGCCATTTTTGCCCACATAATTATCATTCCCCTAGGATTCATGAGTGAGGAGGTAATTTTCACCTAAGCAGGTTCTCGGAAATCGGTATGTACTAAATTGATTATAATCAATCATGATTCTAGATTCAAGACTAGGGCCTTGTCCTTGATTGCTTAAATTACTGAGCAAAGATGTGACATCTAGTTAGGGAATTTTGTTATCATGTGGGGAATAATAGCACTGTTCTTCTAGATCTGGGTTTTACCATGACTGAACTTTTACCCCAATGCAGTAATCTGGCTGGTAATGTTAACAGTATAATTGAACTATTGAAAGGCGAATCGTCTCTCCGCAATCAACAGGATACCAGCAAGATAGAAATTGCCCTACAAAAAGCCATTTCTCCCAAATTTGAAATCGTTTTTGCTGGTGCTTTTAGTGCCGGGAAATCAATGTTAATCAATGCACTTTTAGAGCGAGAATTGCTCTATAGTGCCGAAGGACACGCAACGGGTACAGAATGTTATATTGAGTACGCAGAAGCTGATGAGGAAAGAGTGGTTTTAACCTTTCTCAGCGAAGTAGAAATTCGTACTTTAGTCGATACCGTCTGTCAAAATCTACAATTAACTAATCCCAGTAACATTAATTCCCCCGAATACTGTAGTCAGTTAAACCAATACTGTCAAAAAATTATCGAACAGGAAGGGGGAGAAGGCAAATCCGAGCGAGCTAAACAAGCTCAGGGTTTAAAATTATTAATTGAAGGATTTACTCAAAATCGTGAGCGGATCCATACCCTGCATAATGCCACCTATTCCATGGAACAATTTCACTTTTCTAATTTAGCAGAAGCGGCCAGTTTTGCCCGTCGTGGTAGCAATAGTGCCGTCTTAAAACGTCTAGAATATTACTGTCATCATCCTCTCCTTAAAGATGGTAACGTTTTGGTAGATTTGCCCGGTATTGATGCCCCAGTCAAAAAAGATGCCGCATTAGCCTATCGTAAAATAGAGCATCCTGATACTTCGGCAGTGGTTTGTGTTTTAAAGGCTGCTTCTGCGGGAGAATTAGCCACAGAAGAAACGGAATTACTCGAAAAAATTCGCTCTAATGCTGGTATTCGTGATCGAGTTTTTTATGTTTTTAACCGCATTGATGAAACCTGGTACGCAGCCCAACTAAAACAACGTTTAGAAAACCTGATTCAAACGCAATTTCGTGATACTTCCCGCCTCTACAAAACCAGTGGACTTTTAGGATTTTATGGGTATCAGGTGAAAAATCAAACCAATATTAATCAGCGTTATGGTTTAGATTCTATCTTTGCCGAAAGTGTGAAAAATTTAGGAGGACAAGAAGAAACACCGCAATTTGTCAGCGAGTTTAATAACTATTGTGCCAACTCCGGTAAATTACTGGCAACTCCCTTTAAAGTTTCCATCCACGGTTATGAAACTCCCAATAAAAATTATTTCCGAGTTTTAAGTGAGTGGGGAACTCCTTTATTAGAGCAGTTAATTGCTGATAGCGGTATCGCAGAATTTCGCACAGCAATTACTCGTTATCTCACCGAAGAAAAACGTCCGCAATTGTTTGCTAATTTAGCTGATGATTTACAATCTCTCTGCATTACTCTCAAAAATCATTATCAAGAGATTTATCGTGATTTAGAAAGTCAACCACGAGAAATTGAGGCGATGAAAGCTCTGGAGTTAAATCACCTCAATCAAGAATTAAAAGAAGTGGGAGAGAAATTAACTAAACATATCGATGGTTATGTCAATGCTATCGTGGTTAATAGCGATGAAAACTTTGAGGAAGACTTTAAGAAACTGAAAGCAAGAATGGTATCAAGATTGGATGAGTTATTAAATACTTTTTCTGTTAAAAATGCTTACTCGCAAGCGACTTTAAACCATCCTCGCAATGCCACAGCACCTTTATTAGCAGTATTAGTAGAAGCTTTTTATTATCTGTCTAACCAGCTAGAAGATGTGTTAATTGAGGAGTCAACCAGTTTAATTACTCGCTTTTGTCAGCGTCTTTTAGATGCGGTAAGGCAAGGTGATTATTATCGGCAAATCTATCGTTTATTGGGTAACGATGGGGGCATAGAAAATCAGCTAAAACAGCTAGAAGATCAGTTAATTCATGCCTTAGTTTCCGAAGCGAGAACAGAGTGTGATCGCTATGTAAGAGAAAATCACAATTTTTACAACGAAGGCACTTTTTCTATCTTTCAATTTCGGCAAACTGTCCAACAAACTGCCCAAGGTTATGACTGTGAAAGTATTCTTGGTGCTGAACCCGCTATCCGTCAATTACTTAAGTTAGATTTTGAGCCAAAAGTATCAGTGACAATTCAGAAAAACTTCCGTCAAACTATTAATAATACTTTAAAAAATCAATTGATACCAATGGCGAAAAAACAAGCCGATACTATTCTACAACAGTTCAATCAAGCTCGTTATTATCTAGAACAAACCTTAGAACAGGAAGCGGCGGAAAAAATTGCGAATAATGTTCGCAAACAGGAAGAAATTCACCAAAAAATTGAGGATTATAACCAAGCGATAAACTCTCTCAATACTTGTTTAACTGCTATGGGTTTACAGAAAAACCATTTACCTATAATTGGTGAACAAGAATTAGAGATTGTCCCTGAAGTTGTTAATCACTCCAGCAATTAATATGGGGAGTGGGAAGGTGGGAAGCAAGAGGAAACAATCCATCTATTAAAAACGGATTTGCTGTCAAAGCAAAAAATTAATTAAAATTAAAACTCATCGGGGGATAAGCGATCGAAGTCTTGTTATTCTTAAACTGGTAGGTTTCGAGATGTTTTTAGGCTCGCAGCTGAACCTGATCAACCGATAACCGATAGAGGGGTGCAGAATGGGAGAATGGTTAGATTTTACCGATGAGGTGGTCACTGTTAATAGCAAAGGTGAGGAAATTAAACGGGAAAAAGTCACTAATCGAGGTTATAAATATTTTTTAAGCAAAAAAACCTTTTTAGAGATGATTTCTATCCCTAGCGGTCAATACCTCATCGGTGCGCCCAAAAGCGAGTTAGGCTGGAAATTGAGTGAAAGTCCCCAATCTCCGGTTAATATTCAGGCTTTTTGTCTAAGTCGCTACCCAATCACCCAACGACAATGGCGCGAGGTGGCAAAATTAGAACCGGTAAATATTGAACTTAATCCCTATCCGGCCCATTTTGAAGGTTACGATCGCCCCGTAGAACAAATTAACTGGTGGGAAGCGGTGGAATTTTGCGATCGCCTATCCCGTCTCACGGGACTCAATTATCGTTTACCCGCAGAAAAAGAATGGGAATACGCTTGTCGGGGAGGAACATCAACCCCTTTTCACTTCGGCCCGACAATTTCCACTGATTTAGCCAACTATTCCGGGGTGGACTGGGATTATGGCGGAAAAGTGTGCAGTTCTGGTCGTTATGGGGAAGGTTCCCTAGGCTGCGATCGCAGAGAAACCACACCGGTGGGAATGTTTGCCGTCGCTAACCCTTTCGGACTCTACGATCTGCACGGAAATGTCAGGGAATGGTGTGCAGATTACTGGCGCGATAACTACGAAGCAGCCACAATAGAAGATAGGGACAGACGAGTTTTACGCG
Organism: Microcystis sp. M083S1; assembly: GCF_020246405.1. Classification (NCBI taxonomy): domain Bacteria; kingdom Bacillati; phylum Cyanobacteriota; class Cyanophyceae; order Chroococcales; family Microcystaceae; genus Microcystis; species Microcystis sp. M083S1. The sequence continues at coordinate 4,445 of NZ_JADBTB010000115.1, read as the reverse complement.
GGGGTTCCTGGAATGACGGCCCTAACAAATGTCGCTCGGCCTACCGGGTCAAATTTCTGGCTACTGCTGGACTCTATGATATCGGTTTTCGTGTGGTTAGCGATAATTCCCCTTTATAGAACCGATCAATCTTTGTGTCCTTTGTGTCTTTGTGGTTCGTTCCAGTCGCTCACTGGCAGGAATGTATCTTAGAATACATTTTACCCACCAAACCCAAGAGAGCCGATAGTGTTTCTTGGGGACTTCTGGAGTTTTCGAGGATGAAACGGGAATTAGAGAATTTATTGGGACGGAAAGTTGATTTGCTAACGAAAAAATCGATCGAGCAGAGTCATAATTGGATTCGTCAACGAGAGATTTTAGAGACAGCACAAGTGATTTATGTGGCGGGATAAGGCTTTTTTACTAGATATTGTCCGAGCCGGTCAATTAGCTCAACAATTTGCCGAGCAACTGGCAAAATTGGCAGGTGTTGGTCAGACAATTTTTTAAAATGTACCGCTCCTCGATCGAGAGTTAGAATTGATTTTAGAGACAATAAAGGTGATTTAACCAAATGATTGCTAACTTTGACCATAACTATCTTTCCCCGGAAGATTATTTAGCAACGGAGAGAATAGCCAAGGATAAACACGAATACATTCGCGGTCAAACCTACGCCATGGCTGGTGCAAGTAAAGCCCATGGTATGATTATTATCAACTTAGCCACACTTTTAAAAAACCGGCTGCGGGGTAGTGGTTGTCTTGTCTATGCCACAGATATGAAAGTTCGTCTAGAAATAGCTAATAGTTATTTTTATCCCGATCTTGTGGTCACTTGCGACTCGCGAGATAATCGGTCTTTCTCGGAAGATTTTATCCGTTATCCGCGCTTGATTGTAGAAGTATTATCCCCCACTACTGCTGCCTTTGCTCGCAACGCGCTCGCGAAGCGAGATCGGGGCGATAAATTTGCCGACTATCGTTCGATCGAAACTTTAGAAGAATACGTTCTTATCAGTCAAGAACGCATCAGTGTAGATTGTTTTCGTCGCAATGACGAAGGATTCTGGGTTCTTTATCCCTACAGCAAAGGAGCAGATATTTATCTAGCTAGTATCGATTTTCACTGTGCGATCAAATCTTTATATGAAGATATAACAGAAATCTGTTAAAAAATCAGATAAGTTTTTTCTGTTTACTATTTACTTTTTACCTGATTAATGCTTGTCATCCTCTCCGCTATTGTTCCAGTGGGTTTTATCATCCTCATCGGTGTGATAGCAGGAAAAATTCTCACTGTGGAAGTGCATTCCCTTTCCCAAATCACGGTATATATTCTTGCCCCCGCTTTGGTGATTGATGGACTCTATCGCACCACTTTATCCGCCAGCAATATCGGTTTAATTCTCCTAGGCTTTGCCCTTATTTCATTGGTAATGGTGATTATCGTCGAAATTATGGCCTATTGTCTTAGTCTCGATGATGATACCCGCAAAAGCCTCATGGCTGCCGCCGTGATGCCCAATAACGGTAATATGGGTTTACCGGTGGCTAGTTTTGCCCTGGGTGCGGCCGGACTGGAAAGAGCGATAATCTATATGATTGGCTCTAGTATTCTTTTATTTGGTATTAGTCCCGCTTATTTGCTAGGCAAAAGCTTTCTTTCAGGATTTCGCTTAGTTTTTCGCTTGCCCTTAATCTGGTCAATTTTTATCGGCATTAGCTTTCAAACTTTCTCTTTTCATCTTCCCCTGCAATTAGATAAAAGTGTTAGCTATCTGGGACAAGCGGCAATTCCTTTGGCTTTAATTATCCTAGGTATCCAATTATCTCAGCAAAAATTAGCGATCGGTAAATTAGAATTATTAGGGGTCTGTTTGCGTCTTTTAGTCGCTCCTCTTTTGGCATTTGCGATCGGCAATAGTTTAGGATTAACTGGTATGGATCTAAAAATTCTCATCCTACAAAGTGCCATGCCCACCGCCGTTAATACTGTCATTTTAGTCACAGAATTCGGTGGTTCAGCAGCTTTAATGGCCCGCACAGTTGTGGTCACTACCCTTGCTAGTTTTCTGACTATTCCTTTCTTTCTTTGGTTATTAAAAGTCTATTTATAGCAGTTATCTTAATGGTGAGGTGCGAAGTTTTCGTTTTGGGGAGCCAGTATTCAGTTATCAGTATTCAGGGGGTGCATCTCATTTTGGTAAATCTACTAATTTGGGATTTTTAAGGGGAAACTTTCTCCTAAAATTGGGCATTACTTTCGGTTTTATCACTCAATCCAAGCTTTTGGGGGGTTCTACCCCCCAAACCCCCCGCGCATTAGGTTAACTGTGAGATGCTTACACGCGATTGTTCATATTTTTGTACTAATTTAAGAGTCACTGATAATTGCTGATTGTTGGTATTTCTGCAAGTGTGGGATGCACCCTTATTCAGGAGATTATTTTATTTATTCTCCCCTCTCCCCAATTCCCCACTTCCCCACTTCCCCACTTCCCCAATTCCCCAATTCCCACACCCCACACCCCACACCCTACACCCCACTTCCCAATTCATAATTCATAATTCATAATTCATAATTCATAATTCATAATTCATAATTCATAATTCATAATTCATAATTCATAATTCATAATTCATAATTCATAATTCATAATTCATAATTCATAATTCATAATTCATAATTTAACCTTTGACTCACCCCAGCAATGGCAGCCAAGAGAAGCCAAACAATAGTATTAATCTTGACATCGGAGAGGGTAACATCGACGAGATTAAATAAAACACAAGCACCAAAAGCTACCAGATAGGTAAAGATAATTAACTCACCCCCGGCTTTTTGTTGCCGTAGAAAGATAAATAAACGCACCCCTTGGGCATAAATCCAACCCACCCAAACAGACAATAAAATTAAGCCGATAATTCCCGTTTCTGCCATTAACATCAAATATAAATTATGGGGATGACCTAACCATAATCCCTGACTTTTTTCGTAGAGAGGTGTAAAACTGCGTAATCCCCAACCGAATAGGGGTCTTTCTTGGGTCATTTCTAGAGTAAAACGCCATTGAGTTGCTCTGAGCGTAGCTAGAGGACGATTGGGGAACATTTCATCGGATAATCGCGCCCAAATCGCCCTAGGAACCAAGAAACGGAAACTATCCCTGAAAGGATTGGGTCCCCAAGAAGCAAGAGAAATCACCCCTCCCAAGAGGACAAAACCGGCGACTAAGGCATTCCAACCCAGATAAAGGGCGAAAATTAGGCAACCTAAAAAGGCTAAGGCCCAAGCATTGCGAGAATTGCTTAAAAATAGCCCTACACTATCGATAAATATGGTTAAAGTTAAAAACCCGATTTTGAGATTTAAAAGGTTATTTCTTTGTCTGTGCCACTGCCGCCAAGTTAGAATTAATAGACCGATCGCTAAAATCAGAGTTATCAGTAAATAAGCCCCCAAAAGATTAGCATACATAAAAACCGAAGACATTCGCCCGCTCGGTTCACCCCCCACCCCGTAGGGCCAGGTAAAAATCCCTTTTAATGCTTCCGGTTTTTGCCAACCGAGAAAAATTTGTCCCCATCCCATCACCACTACCCAAACTGAGGGGATAACCATCACCCAAGCTAGTTGACGCAATTGAGAGGGTTTTTTAATTAATTGCCGAATATTGCTAAAAAAGAAGAAAAAAGGCAGGAAATTTCCTAAACCAATCCAAGCATCCCCCGGAGTTGGGGAAAGACTGGCACTAATCATTAACCAAAGTGTGACGATACCGAGACCTTGATTGAGACGCGACTGGATAATTGCCCGAAAATTGCCGGTAAAAACCCTAATTAACACGATAATAATGCCGATACCCGCCAACTCTGGCAGTATCATGGCGATAAAAACTGAAAAAAGTATTAAATTCCACTCCCACCCTTGACAAAAAATCTTTTTCATCGAAAATTTGGGTCTGAAACCCCGTCGTTCTACGACGGCTTTACCGTCAAATATTAGCACATTTACACGATATATGCTAAAATGTGAGACATGGAAAAAGCCTATTCTTACCGATTTTACCCCACACCAAAACAAGAGTCGCTATTGCGGCGCACATTGGGCTGTGTAAGATTAGTTTACAACAAAGCTCTCCACGAACGAACACAAGCTTGGTACGAAAAGCAAGAAAGAGTAGGATATACTGAAACTTCTTCAATGTTGACCGAGTGGAAAAAACAAGAAGAATTAGAGTTTTTAAACGAAGTTAGCTGTGTACCTTTACAACAAGGGTTAAGACACCTACAAACAGCTTTTACTAATTTCTTTGCTGGTCGTACTAAGTATCCCAACTTTAAGAAAAAACATCAAGGAGGAAGTGCCGAATTTACCAAATCAGCCTTTAAATTTAAAGACAGACAAATCTATTTAGCTAAATGCACAGAACCTTTACCTATTCGATGGTCAAGACAAAT
>NZ_JADBTB010000114.1:0-41560 GCF_020246405.1 Microcystis sp. M083S1 | reverse complement strand
TCGATCGCTTTTTGGTATTCTCCTAGGGAACGGTAAACAGTGCCTAAATTATTGTAGGATGCCGCTTCACCCCCCCGATCACCGATTTCCCGTGTGATTGCTAAGGACTGTTGATAAAACTCGATCGCTTTTTGGTATTCTCCTAGGGAATTGTAAACAGCGCCTAAATTATTGTAGGAATACGCTTCACCCCCCCGATCACCGATTTCCCGTGTGATTGCTAAAGACTGTTGATGAAACTCGATCGCTTTTTGGTATTCTCCTAGGGAATAGTAAACATTGCCTAAACTGGTGAGGGATGCGGCATAATTCCAGTTGGTTTGCTCCTCCTGTTGTTGGTAAACAGTGACTAATTCAAGGTAATAATCGGCCCGGGTTTGATAATACCCCCGTCGGGTGAGAAAATCATCGATAGCACGGAGAATATCAAAAGCATTGTCGTACTCGGTTAACTGATAGCGATGATAGAAAATTTCTAGGTAAGGTTGCACATCGTTGAGGATTTCCCAGGAGTCGGGTTGAGCAATAGAAAGATAATAGGCGATCGCTTTTTGGTGTAATTCCCTTTGATCGCCGGCTTTGTATTGTGCATATTCCCAAACTAAAGGCTGAAAACTAAAAATTCGCTGGCGATTTTCCTCTTTTTCTTCTAATAATGATCGTCGCTGTAATTCTCGCAGATCTGCCGTGATCTCGGATAGTGCGATCTCCGGGTAATTATCCATCACCGCTTTGGCTGCTGGAGAATCAAATTCTCGGCGATAAATGCTGGTTTTAGTGAATAATTCCTGCTGTCTTTGGCTAAGTCGCTGAAAACTAGCATCTAAAACTAAAGCAATTCCCACTGTCTCTTGACGATGACTCCCCACCACCTGCGGATCGCTCAAAAGTTGCGATAAATTTCCTAATCCTAAATCCTCTAACCTTTCTAAACTGGGGTTTTGCGGAAATTCTGCTAAGATTAAATCCGCCACCAATCGCAGGAGTAATGGATGACCATCCACCCGTCGAGAAAAGTTCTCTAGATCCCCTGTTATTCGCGATTCCGCTAACAATTGCGCCCCTTCAGGAGGTTTCAAACCTTTTAGCTCAATCCAACGGTTAAAACCCCTAGTTTTTGGCTTTTCTCTGGTGGTGACTATAATTTTGCTCGTGTCACCTTTTTCTATCCAAGCAGTGAAAAACTGCTGATAAAATTCATTATTCCAAGAACCATCTTCCCCTAATAAACTCTCTAGATTATCGATAATAATTAGGTGGCGATGGCGTTGCAATTGTCTGATTAAAGCTTCCTGTAAATCTATTTCTTTTTCGGGGACAGGATAACCAAATTCCGTCAGTAATTGGCGAGCTAAACCACTAAATCCGCCCAGATTTCCCGCTTCCCACCAAAAGCGTTTTGGGAATAAATCTTCATCGTCCCCTAGGGAAGGATCGAGGGTAATTTTCTCCTTAAAAATTTTACTGGCTAGGGTAGATTTTCCAATTCCTCCAACTCCTTTAATGCCAATCATCGCAACATTTTGATCATTAAACCACTGCTTAATTTGGGTGATTTCCTCCTCCCTTCCCTGCCAATGGACGAGACTTTTTCGAGCATCTCCTCCCTTGAAAATACCCCCCGATGGAGTTTCCAATCGGTTTAAAAGTTCCTCGGAAAGTATTAGATTTTTAGTCTCGATTTTGCCAATTAAATTTACTTTAGATTGATCCTGGGCCGTTGCCGATAGATTAATCTCGTTGGAATTAGTTTCTGAAGTCATGAGAAAAATTGGGGGTTTTCTTGAGATAAAAATTAGGATGGCTCTCTTGTCTTTCCTGTGATAAGTTTGATTAATCGATCGCTAGTTACTCTTTGTGTCCTTTGTGCCTTTGTGGTTCATCCTTCTCTTCTGGCAAATAGGGAATAATAAAATGTATTCAGTGATACATTTTACCCAACTAACCCAAGAGAGCCATTAGGATTTAGAAACTAACTGTATCAGCCTCAATTTTTCCTACCATTTTAACGGTACTATTATCATAAGCTGTGGCATTCATGGCGATATTGTCTTGATTGCCACTGTTGATAACTTGTTTAATTTGTTGTGCTAGGGTTTGGATTTCTTGGGCAAAATTGGTGTCTTTGAGCATTTCTACCTGTAAAAAAGGAACCACTTGCTGTTCAATCATCGCCTCGGATTTAGTTTGTTCGGCTGCCGCTAAAACCTTGGCTGCGGCCGGTTCCTTTTGTAACTTTTGCTTAATTTTTTGCCACAATTCTACACCTTTATCCATTGCTCCTTCCGTTAATTTACCGATAACAGCTTCAAAGGCGATTTTAGCGATTTCGGCGGCGGCTAATTCGGCTAACATAATTATCAATCGCGAGAATTTTTCGCCATTCTAGCACAACTATTTTGGGATGAAAGCAGGAAAGTCAATCACTCATCTTGTCGGGAATCAGCGTTCCTTTGATCCCCCCTTAATCCCCCCTTGATAAGGGGGGTTTCGATCCCCCCTGTCTCTAGGTTCATAGTAGGGTTGATTCATGAATCAACCCTACCCTTGATAAGGGGGTGTTGATCCCCCCTTAATCCCCCCTTGATAAGGGGGGTGTTGATCCCCCCTTAATCCCCCCTTGATAAGGGGGGTGTTGATCCCCCCTTAATCCCCCCTTGATAAGGGGGTGTTGATCCCCCCTTAATCCCCCCTTGATAAGGGGGTGTTGATCCCCCATCCCCCCTTGATAAGGGGGGTGTTGATCCCCCCTGTCTCTAGGTTCATAGTAGGGTTGATTCATGAATCAACCCTACCCTTGATAAGGGGGGTTTCTGATAATTTTTAACGCCTACCTACTTATTCCGATAAATCGACTAAAAACGTTATCAGATAAGGATTTGAGAGAATGAAACGATCCTAGTGTTCATTCCATGAGATTGTCGGCTATGCTTAAGAATTAAGACGATCACCTTCTTGTCGATGAGAAGCACGGCATAACTTAGCCGTTAGCTGGACTAAAAAGCCATGGCGCTCGAGTTCTGCGTATTTCCTGTTCCGAAGTTCTTAATGAGAGTAGACGAACTCGGAAACTTGAAGGCATAACTGCTTACATAGTATTCTTAGGTAGAAGAATAATGCTAAATAATTTTTCAACCTAAAAAAATTAAATTCAGGAAAGATGACTGCTCAATCTCTGTGGAAACCCCAAAAAGTTCACGTAAACTTACTAAGCCGCGTATCTGTGCTTCCCACATCATTAACTTGGTTTCAGACAAACTTTACTGGAATTTGGTTTGGCTGTTTCGAGTCTGACCATGAAATCCAGGATCATCCAGTAACAATGCTGACTCGATTCTATCCTGGTGGTTTTTTCCCGCTGCATGGACATCCCGGTGGTGAAGAGATTTTGGTGCTTGAAGGCAATTTTGCAGATGAAACAGGGGTGCATCCACCGGGTACTTATATGCTTAACCCCGAAGGCTTTATCCATCGCCCCTATAGTGAGGAAGGATGCCTGACTTTTGTTAAATTGCGGCAACATGGTGGTAAAACTCGCCAACAAGTGAGAACCAACATTTTTAACGGCTCCTGGCAAGCAGGTATAGTGCCTGAAATTAAGGTTCAACACCTCTACGAGCAAGCAGATTTCTCAGAAAAAGTCTGGATTGAGCGTTGGCTGCCCAACACTCAGTTGGTGAATGTTGTCGAAACTGAGATTAAAGAAATCTTTGTCATTGAAGGTACCTGGAGTGATGAATTAGGTAGCTATCCAGTAGGCAGTTGGCTAAGATACCCCCCCCATTGCCCCTACAGTCCTTCCTCAACAACAGGTTGTCTCATTTACGTTAAAACCTATCCTGTTACTGATACAACCGCCAGATTTGTGGTGGGTGATGATTTCCAACATCCTGAAGCAACCATCTATGGGATTGAGGGTAGGACGTAGAGTTAAAAAAGACAGGCTCAATGCCTGTCTAGAAAACCAAACAAATCACCTATCAGTTGGCCATAAATAGGGAGTTTTTTGCGTCAAATTTCCAAGCAATACCATCGGGATCTCTGATGCGACTCCAATCGGCGAATTCTGTTTCAGATTTATTTTTCTTGTTTCTACCCAAAACGGCCGGAGTAACTCCTAAACGTTTAGCCAAATCCGCCAAACTCATCGATGAGATGGCTTCAGATACAGTGGTTAGGGATTCTTCCCTAACTTCTGCTTCTGACTGGAACAAAGAACTGGCAGAACTGTTTAAACTAGGATTAATTATCTCCTCCGGTTCTTGAATTACCGTTTCTTGAACAGAGATTGCTGCGGTATTTTCTTCCTCTTTTTCCTCAAATAATTTACCTAAATTAGTCAGGGGTTGGGAGGAGGAAATAACAGGAACCTCCGGGACAGAATTTTCGCTTTTTTCGGCGACAATCAGGGGGGATTTAGCCTCCTGCGATGGCTCTAAATTGGTCAGGGGAGATCTCGAGGCAGTAATCGCAGGAACTTGTTTTTCCTCTATTTCTTCTAAAGAGGGGTCACTCTCATCAAAAATACTACCCAGGGTACTGGCGGTGATAAAGTAATAGGCCATACCCTTATCGCCTACAGCTTTTTTTTGCGCTCCAAATTCCTCAGCTTTTCTGTCTAAAAATTGTCTGGCTAATTTGGCCGTGAGATTGGCTTTTGCCGATAGGTCAATCGGGGTGAGACAACCTTGATTGTCCTGTAAAAGTTGATTGAAATAGGGGTTAATCACCGTCGATAATTTTGACCAGCGATAGTCTTGCCACACCTTGACTGCCAGAGTTAAGAGGAAGACAAGTAGGATCAATGGCCAAGCGGTAAAAACAAGGATGATTAGCACCGCTAGGGGGATGATGAGGACGAGAAACCCCGCCGTTTGACGATCGATAATTTTTCCAGTCATAATTTCATAAGCTGCCACAATTAAAATTCTTAATGGCTAGTTTGACTATCTCCTGCCATAAGTGTATATGACCAGTTTAGGCTTTATTGGTCACGCCGGTTAGTTCTAGTCGTTCAAACATGGCAAATCGTGCTTTCAGGGCCAGAGAATCATCAAGTTTTGTTAAAAAAATCGGTTTTTGATACTTTTGTTCTAAAGCTTTTTGGATTAACCAATCGGCTAAAAAGGGATTTTTGGGTAGTAAGGGACCGTGGGCATAGGTAGCGATCGCATTGTGGTAAAATGCTCCTTCATAACCGTCCTCTCCGTTATTTCCGTAGCCAGTAATCACCTTTCCCAAGGGAGAAACGGTCTGTAAATAGGTACGACCCCCGTGATTTTCAAAGCCAATTACTAGCGGTTTTTCCCCAGTCATAGCTTTAATTTCCTCCGCTAAGGGAGAGGCCGTAATTTCAAAAACCACGTTACCGATACAGCGTTTTGCATTGGGGCCGGGATGTTTACTTACTAGGTCTAATAATCCTAATCCTTCGATTCTTTGACCGAAAGCTGGTTCGTAATAATGTCCTAATAATTGTGGGGAACCACAGGTAAAAACCCCCGGTATTCCTGCCGATAATTGTTCTTTCATCGCCGCCGCTTTTTTCCCCTGTAAATCCCGCATAACGATCTCCTGTTGCCGATCCTGCGCTCCACCCCCAACAATTATATCTACTTGATAAAATGTATCGGCTTCTGTTTGAGCATCTAGGGGAATAATTGTCACAGGAATATCACGCCATTGACATCTTCTTTGGATAGTAATAACATTACCTCGATCGCCGTAGGTACTCATTAAGGTCGGATATAACCAGCCGATTTTTAGTTCTAGTTCTTGCATAATTTTTTAGGGGATTAGGGAATGGGGAAATGGGGAAATGGGGGAATGGGCAAATGGGGAAATGGGGGAATTCAACTAACACCCTAACACCCCAACACCTAACACTAATCTTCACTCTTTTCTAATTTCTACAAAATCTTTCGACCCGTGAGAATCTCTCGTACTTCTAACATAGCAGAATAGGTGGGTAAAATATGTAAAGTTTCCTCATTTTTGGTGTTATTAAGGGCAATTTGGAGCGCTTTTTTTAGATCGGATTCAACAATTAAATTAACGGGATAAGCGAGACTATCCTGACTATATTGTAAGCGCAAAGCCATGTCATAAAGTCGATCGCCCGTTACTACTAAAGTTGTTCCCAAGCGGGTTAATTTTTCCGTATCCACATCCCAAATCCAAGAAACATCCGTCCCGTCGGGGATGCGATCATTGAGAACTAAGAGAGTAGTAGAAGACTTTTCTTTCTGTAAAATATCAGCCACTGCGCGAATTGTTTCATTCATACCCACGGGATTTTTAGACAGTAAAATTCTAACTTTTTTACCCTCAATTTCTAATTCTTCCGCTCGACCAAAAGCCGCTTTAAAACCCTGAACTGTCTCAAAAATTTCTCGATCTTTAATACCCAATTCCTGGGCTACTAAACCCGCTGCTAAAGTATTATATTTATTATAAACACCGATTAAAATCTGCGGCCAATCGTGACTATGAAAAGCAGGATTACTCTTTTTAAAGCCGCAACTAGGACAACTAAAATCCCCTAAATGGGAGAGATAAACCCCGCGATAATCCAAAGAAGCACCACATTTAGGACAGTAAATAGAATCGACAGCGTGGGGAATTTCTTCTAGATACAATTCCGGCTCACTTAAGCCAAAATATACAACTCTTTGGGGCAGTTGTTGACCCAAATGGGAAAGGGTCGGATCATCAGCATTGAGAATCACTAAAGTATCGGTGGGTAGGGGAGATATGGCCCCTTGCCAACGGCGACTAATCGTATCCACTTCCCCATAGCGATCGAGTTGATCGCGAAACAAATTAAGAGCTAAAATAGCGCGAGGACGACAATCTTTTAAAACCAAAGGGAGAATATTTTCATCCACTTCTAAAATGGCATAATCAGCCTTTAAAGTGCCGAATAAATTAGCATCGGCCAATAAAGCAGTGATTAAACCATTAATTAAATTCGCCCCAGTGGTGTTATGGGTGACTTTTGCCCCCTGACGCTCTAGAATAGTTCTTAGCAGTAGGGAAGTGGTAGTTTTTCCATTCGTGCCAACCACCAAGATTACCCCCCTTCGGACTTGCCCACAAAGTAGCGGCAACAAACGGGGATGGAGACGACGGGCAATTTCCCCCGGCAAGACGCTGGCGGCCCCTAAACGGAGTCCTTTAACCACAGCAGTAACGGTTTTAGCCACCGCTACGGCTATCCCTAAACGGATACGATCAAACAATTGCATGAAGTGAGATTCTTATAGCTGTTTCGTGATTTTACCCCTAAAAGAAGACCCGTAAACGGGGTAAGTTCCCATTGATTCTTTTCTACTGACAAAAAAGACAGCCTATAATATAGGTAAGTTTGGGGCCGATTCTACCGCACACGACATTTTAGGGCTAGAGCTTATGGGTTTATTGACAAGATTGGGGATTTCACTGGGATTACTCGCCCTAGGGGGTACTGTGGGTGTGCTAGGAAATCAGTATTTAAGCAGAAAAGCGCCCCTAGAGGTAAATAAACCGCCGGCAATTCTCCCCGCTTCCCTCTCTCTCCCTGTTATTCCCCAAAACGACGGTAATGTTAATTTTATCGCCCAGGCCGTGCAGAAAGTCGGGCCGGCGGTGGTGCGGATTGACTCGGCCCGGGAAGTGGCCGACCAAATTCCCGAAGAATTTAAACAGCCCTTTTTTCGGCGCTTTTTTGGTAATGAAGTGCCGATTCCCAAGGAGCATTTGGAACGGGGAACCGGTTCTGGGTTTATCATTAGTACAGATGGACTACTTTTGACTAATGCCCATGTGGTGGAAGGGACAACCCAAGTAAAAGTGACTCTGAAAAACGGTCAAACCTATCAGGGTAAAGTCCTGGGGGTTGACAATATGACCGATGTGGCCCTGGTGAAAATCGAGGCGGAAAATTTACCGACGGTGACTTTTGGCAAGGCCGAAACTTTAACCCCCGGAGAGTGGGCGATCGCTATTGGCAATCCCCTAGGCTTAGATAATACTGTTACGGTGGGCATTATTAGTGCCTTGGGCCGGACTAGCAGCGAAGTGGGGGTTCCCGATAAACGGGTTCGTTTTATCCAAACCGATGCCGCTATTAACCCCGGCAATTCCGGCGGCCCGTTGCTGAACGCCAAGGGGGAAGTTATCGGCATTAATACGGCAATTCGGGCCGATGCCCAGGGTTTAGGGTTTGCTATTCCCATCGAAACCGCCCAAAAAGTGGCGGGACAGCTATCTAGCAAGGGTAAAGCGGAACATCCCTACATCGGTATCCAGATGGTGACGCTAAACCCAGAATTACGGCAGCAATTGAACGAAACTAAAGAATTAAACTTTAATATTGACCAAAATGAAGGGGTAATCGTCCTGCGAGTGGTGGAAAATTCCCCCGCTCAAAAAGCCGGAATGCAACCGGGTGATATCATCGAAACTGTGGCAGGAAACCCCGTTAAAACCGCCGCCGATGTGCAGCAAGGTGTAGAAACCAGTGCGATCGGTGGTAATCTGGAAATCGAGATTAACCGCAGGGGTAAACAACAAACTCTCACCGTTCAACCGGGGGTTTTTCCCAGCAAAACTAGCGATTAACAATACCGCTCGGTCAAGGGGCGACCCCTTACCCTACACTGGGAGGAGAGAAAATAGCAGCGGAGCGATCGAAATTGAGGCAGCGGTTACAATTAAAATTATCAATTGGGCGCGGGGCTGCCCTTCTAATCGGTTTGCTGGGATTAACGGCCTGTCAACCGCCTGATCCGCCGAAAATTTCGCCGACAGAATCGCCTAAAATCGAAGAAACTGGCCGCTTAATTCTCAATAATGCCACTTTAGAACAGGCTAACCCCTCGGGACAACCCCTCTGGAAAATTCAGGTCAAAAAAGCTACCTACACCCAAGACCAAAAAATCGCCCGTCTGGAAAATATCAAGGGTAATATCTATCAAGATGGGAAAGTAGTTTTACAGGTTAGTGCTGACCGTGGTGAAGTCTATAAGGAAGGCCAGGAAATTCTCCTCAAAGATAATATTGTGGCTGTAGATCCCCGCAATAAAGCCATTATTAACGCGCCGGAATTGCGTTGGCTACCTAAGGAGGGTATTTTAATCTCCCCCAAAGGGATCAAAGGTAGTCATCTACAACTAGAAGCCAAGGCGCGCCAAGGACGCTACGACACGCGCCAAGAAAAACTAGAATTACAAGGTCAAGTGGTGGCTACCGCCAAGGAATCTCGTGTTGTCCTGCAAACCGAGCGCCTGTACTGGGAAATTCCGCAACAGGTCATTAGTACCGATCAAAAAGTCGCTTTTGATCGCTATATTAATAAAACTATTATCGATCGCCTTACTGCTATCGGCGGTCGTTGGGAAAGAAAAAATAATCAGGTTATCCTGCAAGAAAACCTCGAATATCGCTCTTTAGAACCACCTTTACAGATTTCTGGTTCTCAGGCAATTTGGAACTATCAAAATCGTACCCTAACTTCCGATCGCCCCACGGAAATTTTTCAATATCAAGATCAAATCACTATTACCGGTAATCGTGTGGTGGTGGAATTAGGCAATCGCATCGCTTATCTCAAGGATGGGGTTAAGGGAATTAATCAGAAAACTGGGGCGCAATTGTATAGTCAGATTTTAACTTGGAAAATGTCGGAAAAAATTGTCGAGGCCGAGGGGAATATTATCTATGAACAACAGGAACCAAAATTTAATCTCACTGGCGATAAAGCGATCGGCACTTTAGAAGATAATAACATTGTTGTTACCAGTAGTTCCCCCGATCGAGTTGTCACCGAGATTTATCCCCGTTAACAGGGAAAATTAGCCAAAAAAAACTCTCCCCAAAAAAGGGAGAGGGGGGGGTAAATATTTAAAAGCTTACCATTTGAGCAGATTAAACTGTTCCATATCGATGGTGTCGCGGTTACGATAGATAGTCAGGATAATCGCTAAACCCACGGCTGCTTCGGCTGCCGCTACGGTAATCACGAAAATAGTAAAAATTTGGCCTCGGATATTAGCGGGGTCAAGATAGTTGGAAAAACCCATTAAGTTAATGTTAACAGAATTGAGCATCAATTCGATCGACATTAAAACCCGGACGGCATTGCGACTGGTGACTAAACCATAAATTCCGATACAAAATAAAGCCGCCGCTAATAACAAATAATACTCTAACTGAATCTGCATGATACCTCTTTTTTTGGTCTTATTTAGGGGCGGTTAATTCTCTAGGTCGTTCGGGTAATGTTAAGGCTGTGGCCGTAGGTTCTTCAGCTTTTAGGGTGGGGATAAGGTCACGACGAGCTAAAATAATTGCTCCGACCATGGCCATTAATAATAGCACGGAAGCTAATTCAAAGGGTAGCAGGAAATCACTAAAGAAATGCTTACCGATTTCTACTAAAGTGTTAGTCACCACTGCGGGAGAAGTGGTAGAAATTGACCAAGGTGTGATTAAAACCATGGTCGATAACAGCACAAATAAACCCACACAAACTAAAGCAGTAGATGCCTGACGAATCCAACGTTTAGGAATATCAGAAAAGTCCTCTTGCTTATTAACAAGCATAATAGCAAAGAGAATTAAAACGTTAATTGCACCCACATAAATTAGAATTTGTGCCGCCGCTACAAAGTCAGCATTTAGTAAGAGATATAAACCCGAAATGCTGATAAAAACACCGCCCAATAAAAAGGCGGAATAAACGATATTAGATAATAGTACCACGCCTAAAGCTGTCCCGATTACCAGGGCTGCTAAAATGCCAAAAGATACTATTTGAACGCCCTCGGCTAAATTCACAGTAGTTCCATCTCCTTTTATGTTTGAGAGTTATTAATTATTAGTTATCAGCTTCTGAAGGCTGACGGCTGACGGCTGATAGCTAACTGCTAATTAATCGGTAATTTCTTCCGGACGTTTACCGGCGCGTTGACTACCGGCGGGTAAATCGTGGGGTTCGATGACACCTTTAGGCAGATAACCTAATTCCCTCAGAGGTGTTACCATCGGGTCTTGGGTGACTTTGTAGGGTAAACGGCCTAGGGCGACGTTATCATAGTTTAATTCATGACGATCATAGGTCGCTAGTTCGTATTCTTCGGTCATCGATAGGCAATTAGTCGGACAGTACTCTACACAATTACCGCAGAAAATACAGACCCCAAAATCGATACTGTAGTGTTTGAGTTCTTTCTTTTTAATTTCCTTGTTAAAAGTCCAATCCACTACTGGTAAATTAATCGGACAAACTCGCACACAAACTTCACAGGCGATACATTTATCGAACTCAAAGTGAATTCTACCCCGATAACGTTCCGAGGGAATTAACTTTTCGTAGGGATACTGAACGGTAATCGGACGACGACGCATATGGTCGAAGGTAACGGATAAACCTTCGCCGATGTATTTCGCCGCTTGAATGCTACCTTTGGCGTAATCGCTGACTTGTTTGAGGATGTTAAACATGATGGTCAGAGGTATAGTAGGTTAACAGGGCAAAAACGGGAATTAACCGCCAAAAGCAAAGGGAAAAGCTAGTTTTAGGGCGGCGGTAAGTAGTAGGTTAACTAAAGATACCGGTAAGAGGAATTTCCAGCCTAAATCGAGTAATTGGTCAATGCGAACCCGGGGTACAGTCCAACGCAAGAGAATAGCGATGAAGATGAGAAAATAGGCTTTTAATACCGTCATCGTAATCCCGAGGGAAGCGGTGATAATTTGTAGCCAAGGATTGGTTTCACTCACTCCCAACCAGCCGGCCACAGCATTGACGGGGATAGGAAATTCCCAACCACCAAGATAGAGGACGGCGAAAACTAGGGCCGACAGCACGAGGTTAACGTAGGAACCCACATAAAAGAGAGCGAATTTCATCCCTGCGTATTCGGTTTGATAACCGGCGACTAATTCCTCCTCCGCTTCTGGTAAATCGAAAGGCAGACGTTCACACTCAGCTAAAGCGGCAATCCAGAAAATCAGAAAACCCACCGGTTGGCGCCAGATATTCCAGCCTAAAATGCCATAACCGGATTGTTGTTCGACAATATCAATGGTACTGAGACTATTAGACATCATCACAATCGCTAATACCGATAAAGCCAAGGGAATTTCATAACTAATCGATTGCGCCGCCGCCCGTAGGCCTCCCAGTAAGGAATACTTATTATTCGAGGCATAACCCGCCATTAATAAGCCAATGGGGGCAATACTGGACAAGGAAATCCATAAAAAGATACCTACGTTTAGGTCAGTAATCACCAGATTTTGACCGAAGGGGACGATGAGATAGGAGACAAACACCGGCATCACCACCAAAATCGGCCCGAAGAGGAATAACCAAGGGTCAGCCTTAGCGGGGACGACATCTTCTTTAAAGACTAATTTCAGACCGTCGGCGACCGGTTGTAAAACGCCCAAGGGTCCTGCGTATTCGGGCCCGATACGCTGTTGGACGGCGGCGGAAATTTTCCTTTCTAACCAGACGCAGACTAAAACCCCCACTGTGGCGGCTATAATCATCAGGAACATGGGTAAAGGCATCCAAATCGCTTTAGCCAGTCCTCCACTTAATCCCAAGTCTGTTAGGGATTTAATGAAACTTTCTTGTAAATCTATGCCTTGATTCATATTTGGCGATCGCTGTACTGTCAATAGTTCGGCATGGTTTGAAGATTTTTAAGCAAATCTTATAGCCTAGTATACAGTTAGTCGGTCTGAGGGTTATCAGAAAGTGACAAAGGCTTCAACTCATTAGCAGCCAAGAGAGTCAAGCAATCTTGATTCCCCCGCCGAGAATAGGTATTAGTCAATAGTTAGACTCTGAATCTATCAATGTTCTCATCTGTTTCTTAGCGCCGACAACCTCAGCTAGTTAAGTAGTCGTGCAAAATTAATTTCCTAGTAAAGATAGGCAAGAGGCAAGAGGTGGTTAGATATGTGTAATTAATTTTGCTTAGGTACTTACCAATTATTCACAGGAAAAAAATCTAGTTAAGTAGCTGGTTATAATTAAATTAAAAATGGATTTTAGGTTCGATCCCCCCTGCCCCCCTTGATAAGGGGGGTATCTGATAATTTTTAACGCCTACCTACTTAACTTATCGTTTAGGCAATGAAAGCAGCCCGCTCGAATCTGTCTTCCTCTTTGTGTTCTTTGTGCCTTTGTGGTTGATCCCCAGAGCCAATCCGACTGTTAAAATCCAGTTATCGAGCGTTTTTCGCCACTCCCCGCTATTTAGTCTGATAAGCCGCCTGTAGGTCTCGAATCGAAAACAAAGCTTGAAACTTTATTCCCTGAGATTGGTAAAATTCCGCCCCTCCTTGCTCTCTATCCACCAAAGCAATGATTAAATCTACTTGATAACCCGCATCGCGTAATCTTTCTACCGCTACCATGGCACTTTTCCCCGTTGTCACCACGTCTTCGAGGACAACCACCGCGGCCCCGGGGTTTAAAGTCGGCCCCTCGATATAAGCCATGGTTCCGTGACCTTTTGCCTCTTTGCGGACGATTAAAGCTGGAATCGGGCGATTTTCGTAGGCAGATACCACACTAACGGCACTGACAATCGGATCCGCCCCTAGGGTTAATCCTGCCACCGCTTGGGTATCTGGAGGCAGTAGAGACAGCAATAAACGCCCCACGGCTAAAGCTCCCTCCGCAGTGAGAGTAACTTGTTTACCGTTGATATAGTAGCTGCTTTTTTGTCCTGAAGACAGGGTGAAATCCCCCTCTCGATAGGCAAGACGGACAAGAGCATCGAGGAGAAATTGACGCAGGGAAGCAGTATCGAGAGTCGCTACCGAGGAATTAGCCATATTTTCAGGATTGGGAGCCTGACTGACTCCAAAATTTCGGTTACAATTAAGCCAAAAGTCATTATATATTGACTCGATCGCTAGTATTGATTTCTTTCTCATCCCATTGAAACAATTTTTTAATTAACCCTACCCCTGTGAGGAGATTTTTACCCATGCGCGCTAAGTTTTTACTTCCTTCCCTGTTTTGTTTAACCGGTTTAGTCTGGTTGAGTTCGCCTATTGCGATCGCCCAACGTTCCCCCGCCACCACTCCGGCACCGGTAAAAACCCAACAATTGCAACTTGTCCCCTCTCCCGATACGGCGGTAGGATTTAATAATATCCCCGGTTTGTTTAACCGCGCTGTTAATAACAATACTGGTCGTTTCTACGACTACACCAGCATTTCAGGACAGTTAAACTCTCGGAATGGTTGGCGTACTTTTATGCAAGGTTCCTATTTCGACAATATGATTACCCGGGATGCGAAATTGGTCGAAACTTTATACTATGATGTCATGCAACAGCAACAGTCTGGCCCCTTAATTCGCACCCAAGATTTACCCAATCCCTTCGATACTTCCCTACAGGAAAATCCCAGTTATTTAAGTCCAGGAGGTTTTTAATCTCTTCTTAACCGAAATCTGTTGTAATTTCCATTGAGAAATTAAATAGTTTAAGGTTTGTTCACTACTGGTTTCTTTGGGACACAAAGTGCCAACGCTTAAGGTTTTGACATCAAGCTGGGGATAACACAATTCCATTGAAAACTTTAACATGGTTTTAAGGCTCCTGAATTTTTAAGGGCGGATAAATTAGGATTTCCGGTGCAAAATAAAACAATTTCAAGTTCAGCAATTAAAAATTTTACCAACTCATCAACGGCGGCTTCTGATTCAATCGCTGCTACGAGAAACGGTCGAGCCAACCCTCCTAAATCGGCTCCTAAAGCGATGGATTTGGCAAGATCTAAGCCATTTTTTAAGCCCCCAGAAGCAATTAAAGGAATGGTTGAATTCATGGACCGAATGGTGGTAATACATTCAGCCGTAGGTAAACCCCAATCGGCAAAAACTTGTCCGAGATGCCTTTGTCTGTTGTCTTTGGCTCTTTGGCTTTCGACTTTGGCCCAGGACGTGCCTCCGGCTCCCGCCACATCAATCGCGGCGACTCCGGCTTCAATTAATTGTTTGGCCATCACCGCAGAGATGCCATTTCCGACTTCTTTGGCGATGACGGGAACGGGTAATTGAGCGCAAATTTGCTGAATTTTAGCGAGTAAACCTTTAAAATTAGAATCGCCTCCCGATTGCACCCATTCTTGTAAAGGATTGAGATGCAGAATTAAGGCATCAGCTTCTAATAATTCCACCAGTTTTAAACAGTCTTCTAAACCGCAGCCGTAATTTAACTGTACAGCCCCTAAATTCGCTAACAGGAGAATATCTGGCGCCAGAGAACGGACTGCAAAGGTCGGCGCTAATTCCGGTTGTTCGAGTGCAATGCGTTGAGAACCCACCCCCATCGCTAAACCATAGCGTTGAGCGACCGTTGCCAATCGAGTATTGACTAAATGGGCTAATTCTGTTCCTCCGGTCATGGAAGAGATTAGAATTGGAGCTTTTAAAGATTTCCCCAAAAAGGTTGTCCCCAGTTCAATATCACTGCGGTCAAGTTCAGGAAGACAACAATGGGTAAAACGATATTTTTCTAAACCGCTTGTAAGTTGTTGAAATTCCACATCTTCTTCGATACAAACTCGCAGATGTTCGCTTTTACGATTTTCAATTTCACTGGGAAGATTAGGCGATGACATAGTTGTTATCAAGCATGAGGGTTAAACATTAGATTGAGTTTAAAAATCGAGTTCTAAGAGCAGTTCATCTAGTTCTGACTGATTAAGATCCGCATCGGGAAAATCCGATGGCGTATAACCTCCTTCTGCCGATAAACAATGGTTAATCAGGCTTTCTAAAGGATTTCGATAAGCAGCGGCTAAATTTTTGATCGTTGGGCTAATTCAAGTCTGAATTTCATCCCTGTTTGAGCTATCACATAATACCTCATTCAGGCTACGATAGTCAAGACATTATCGAGGACGATTGTTAATCAAGTTTATGGCTCTTTCTACCTGCTCTGGCTTAACAATTTTAAAATTCGTTCTCTTGGGAAAGACTTGTCTTAACAGTCCCTTAGTATGCTCGTTTAATCCCCTCTCCCAAGAAATTTTGTAGATGGTTTCTTGACATCCTGACCGCCGTAAAACGGACGGCGATTCCCAAAACTCACAATTTGGGTTTCTGCTTCATAGATGACATACCAGCAAGACGGCTATTTGCCGTTAAGATAAATTTCCCTTTTGACCAAGTTGGTAGAGCAAGTTTCTTTGTTCTATGTTAGAATGTTAAGGGCTTCGTTTTTGGGTCTGATTTTTTGTTGTTAAAGATCAGAATATACCTGATGAGCCTTTCTCTGTCAACTCTTAAGGCTGATGTGTTTCCTTTTTGAATTGGCGTTTTTGTTGGTAACGAAGCTGATAAGCTGTAGGGTAAATAAAAAATGACAGAACAAGCTTGGTGGGTACAAAAATGGCTAGAACTACTCGATTCCTATCGCTTTAAAAAACGCTTGGAACGAGCTAGACTTTACGCCAGAGAAGGCAATGTTTTAAGTATTGACTTTGAAGACTCGCAAGTTATTGCTAGAGTACAAGGCAGTGAACCAGAGCCTTATATAGTGGATTTATCCCTAGCGGCTTTTAGTGATGAAGAATGGGATTATATTATTAAGCTTCTCTCCAAAAAGGCTATTTATTCCGCTCAATTGCTCACGGGACAAATGCCCGATAATATTGAGCGTGTTTTTATCGATAGTGGGGTGAATTTATTTCCCTTTTCCCTAGCTGATATTCGCTCTCGTTGTACCTGTCCCGATCAAGCCAACCCCTGCAAACATATAGGAGCAGTATATTATCAATTGGGTGATCGTTTTAGCGTCGATCCCTTCTTGCTTTTGCAACTGCGCGGCCGAACCAAAAGCCAAATTCTGGAAGCTTTACGAGAAAAACGCTCCTATTCTTCTGATAATCAACCTTTAGCAGTCAGTGAACCCCCCACAGTAGTTGAAAAAACTGCCCCCGACAGCACTATCGATCGCTTTTGGCAGTACGATGAGGAGCTAGATCCCTCCCTAGTTGTGATTACGCCGGGGAATGAAAATCAAACCATTCTCGACATTTTAGGCAATTTTCCCCTGGCTGCCCCCGAATCGGATGCCATAGAACAATTTTTAAAACCAATTTACCGACAAATTCCCCAAGAAGCGATGGCGATTGCTTTACAGTAGGGAATTTGGGGTATAAGTAGCTGGTTATAATTAAATTAAAAATGGATTTTGCCTTTAATCCCCCCTTGATCCCCCCTTAATAAGGGGGGTTTGATCCCCCCTTGATCCCCCCTTGATCCCCCCTTGATCCCCCCTTGATCCCCCCTTGATCCCCCCTTGATAAGGTAGGGTTGATTCATGAATCAACCCTACCCTTGATAAGGGTGGTGTCTGATAATTTTTAACGCCTACCTACTTAGGATCAGCCTAGTCAAAGTGGTGCCAAGGACAAAAGAGCCAACCGGATTTGTCCTCGCATCGGGGTGAGGAATTGACCATGGAGAAAATCGCCTCACCACTAACCGCTAAACCTTCTTACTTTTGCCAGTTTTACTACCCGGAGAAGTAGTTTTTTTAGTAGTGGTAGAAGTAGTTTTCTTGGTGGTGGTTTTCTTGGCAGTGGTTGTCTTGGCTGCTAGGGCGACTAAAGCTTGTTCTAGAGTCAGGGTTTCGGCGGTTTCTCCTTCGGGAATCTTGGCGTTAGTCTTACCGTGCTTGATATAAACTCCGTAGGGACCCTCGTACAATCCCACCAATTCCCCGTCGTCGGGATGTTGACCCAATTCTTTTAGGGGTGGTTTGGTGGAACCCCTGGCGCTGCGAGTTTTTTTCGGTTCGGCTAATAGGGCCAAAGCTCGATCGAGGGTTATAGTTAAGACATCATCGCTGGCTTTCAGGGAACGATATTCTTTTTCTTTGCCCTCTTCCTGAACCACATAGGGACCGAAACGCCCTAAGCTGGCTTTAATTTTGCCTCCGGTGAGGGGATGGGTTCCCAGTAGTCGTGGCAGTGCCAATAAACCCACCGCTTGTTCGAGGGTGACATCCTCTGGTTTGACTCCTTTGGGTAGGGAGGCGCGTTTCGGTTTGGGGTTGTCATCGCTGACATCTCCTAACTGGACGTAGGGGCCGTAACTACCCACGAGCAGATAAATTGGCTCTCCGGTGTCGGGATGAAGACCTATTTTATCGGGACCTGCGGTTTTTTGTCGCAGCAGGGTTTCTACCTGTTCGGGGTTGAGGTCGGCGGGGGTTAAATCGGCGGGGATGGAAGCGGTGAGGATTTCATCGCCTCGGGAGACTTCCAGATAGGGACCGTATTTGCCGATCTTGATAGTTGCCTGTAAATCCTCTAAATTTACCGATTTGGCGGTGCTAGAGTTAATTTGACTCTCGCGCTCTTTGACTTGGCTTTCTAGCCCTTTTTCGCCGCGATAGAAGCGATCGAGATAGGGCAACCATTGGGCGGAACCAGTGGCGATATCGTCGAGGGTTTCCTCCATTTTTGAGGTAAATTTGGGATCTACCAGGTCGGGGAAATGATTTTCTAACAAACTAACCACGGCAAAAGCGGTGAAGGTGGGAATGAGGGTTTTATTCCGCATTTGGGCATAACCGCGATCGATAATTGTGCCGAGAATGGTGGCGTAGGTGCTGGGTCGCCCGATTCCTTCACTTTCGAGGGTTTTTACGAGGGAGGCTTCGCTATAACGGGCGGGGGGTTGGGTATCGTGGCTAATGGCTTCTAGTTGGCGACAATTGGGGGTATCACCGATGCTGAGGGGGGGTAGGATTATTTCTTGGTCGTCGATGGCGGCTTCGGGATCGTCGGAACCTTCCACATAGGCGCGGAAAAAGCCTGGGAAGTCGATTCTTTTGCCAGAGGAGCGAAATCCGGCATTTTCTACCTGAATATTAACGGCGATCTGGGTAATGCGGGCATCGGCCATCTGTGAGGCGACGGTACGTTTCCAGATTAGGTCGTAGAGGGCGAATTCTAGTCCGCTCAGGCCGGTTTCCCGGGGCAGGCGAAAGCTGCTACCGGCGGGCCGGATGGCTTCGTGGGCCTCCTGTGCGCCTTTGCTTTTGGTGGTGTACTGCCGGGGTTGGGGACTGAGGTAATTTTTTCCGTACATTTGTTCTACACAATTGCGGGCGGCGGTGATGGCCTGATCGGAAAGATGGACGGAATCGGTCCGCATATAGGTGATGTAGCCCTGTTCGTAGAGATTTTGGGCGATTCGCATGGTGTCGCGGGCGGATATGCCCAGTTTCCGGTTAGCCTCTTGCTGTAGGGTGGAGGTGGTGAAGGGGGGGGAAGGTTTGCGAGTGGTGGGTTTTTCTTCGGTGTGGCTAACGCGCCAGATTTTGTCTTCGATGCGTTCTTTTAAGGCGGCGGCGGTGGCTTGATCCAAAAGTGTCACCTGGCGACCGGGGAGCAGTCTGCCGGTGTCGGCATCGAAATCGCTGCCATTTGCCACTTTTTGACCGTTTAAGGTGACTAATTTCGACTCGAATTGATTTTTGTCCTTTTCGAGGGTGGCTTTCAGATCCCAATAATTGGCGGTTTTAAAGGCTCGTCGTTCTCGTTCGCGCTGCACGAGCAGACGTACCGCGACGGATTGCACGCGGCCGGCGGATAGACCTTTAGAGATTTTTTTCCAGAGTAGGGGGGAGAGGGTATAACCGTAGAGGCGATCGAGTATGCGGCGGGTTTCTTGGGCGTGAACTAAATTTTCGTCGATGGAGCGACAATTTTTCAGGGCGGCTTGGATTGCTTCTTTGGTGATTTCGTGAAATACCATTCTTTTGATGGGTATTTTCGGGTTGAGTACCTGCAAGAGATGCCAACTGATGCTTTCCCCTTCCCGATCTTCGTCGGTGGCGAGGATCAGTTCGCTGGCCCCTTTGAGGGCTTCTTTTAATTCTTTGACGACTTTACTTTTGCTTTTGGGGACGACGTAGAGGGGGTCGAAATCGTTCTCCACATCTACGCCTAAATTGGCCCAGGATTTGTCTTTGTGGGTGGGGGGAATTTCTTCGGCGGAGGCGGGCAGATCGCGGATGTGGCCCATGGAGGCTTGGACTCGATAGCCGCTAGGCAGATAATTGCTGATCGTCCGAGCTTTGGTGGGGGATTCGACAATAACCAGGGTTGACATAGGAATTGATCACGAGGGCATCGCCACAGCGACTGTTTTAGTTAGACTGACAATCGTTGTTTGATGATGGGCAAAAGTTACTATTTATCTTGACCGGCTTGATTCAGGTCAAAAGCCACTTATTACGATAATAGAGATTAAAGCTGGTCTTTTGTCACTAACTTCTTAACAAAACTTAATATTTTTCTGGAGCGGCGATCGGACTCAAGGCACTGCTGGCGGCCGCAGGGTAATATAATCCGTTTGAGGAGTGGGAATTATGAATTATGAATTGGGGGGTGGGGAGTGCCTATCGCTTACAGGTGTAGGTTTATTACAAAGAGGTGAATCGGGCCAAAGCCTTGTCTGTTCTAATTTAGGTT
This sequence comes from Microcystis sp. M083S1, assembly GCF_020246405.1. NCBI lineage: Bacteria > Bacillati > Cyanobacteriota > Cyanophyceae > Chroococcales > Microcystaceae > Microcystis > Microcystis sp. M083S1. The sequence continues at coordinate 21,054 of NZ_JADBTB010000114.1, read as the reverse complement.
CAAATACAAGGCATCCGTCGTCGACAGGACAGAAAAGAGCTTCTAGACTGAACATAGATGGGTTGAGGGTGCTGAGTTTATATATTTTTCAGCTTACTAGCCTCCGCCTTTTCTTTCCACCCTTATCCCGAACTGACGTTAAAATTATGCAATCAATTAAATTTTTTAGTAGTATGCGTCCCCAAAATCGTCAATTTGCCGTCATCGGATTAGGCAGATTTGGGCGCGCTGTCTGTGAAACCTTACGCAAACAAGGTTATCAAGTGGTAGCGACAGATATTGACGAAGGATTAGTAGCACAAGCGTTATCTGATCGAATAGTAGATAATGCGATCGAGCTTGATTCTACCAAACCTAACGCCCTGCGAGAAGCGGGAATTTTTGAAACCGATACGGTGATTGTCGCTATTGGTAAATACGTGGAAGAAAGTATCATTACTACTCTCAATTGTAAGGAAGCAGGGGTTAATTTTGTCGCCGCTAAAGCCTCCACAGAAATCCATGGAAAATTACTAAAAAAAGTTGGTGCAGATTTAGTAGTTTTTCCCGAATACGATGCCGGTTGTGAGTTAGCGCACCGTTTAACTAGACCATCAATTTTAGAACGATTTGATCTCGATCCCGAACATAGTATTGTCGAGTTAAAAGTCCCGGAAGCTTTTCACGGTAAAACCCTAGCAGAGTTAGAAATTCGTAATCGTTATGGTTTAAATATTGTCGCTGTCGGTAATGCGGAAAAATTCAAGATTAACCCCAATCCCCAAGAAAGATTATACAAGGATTTAGCCATGGTGGTAATTGGTTCTAACCGAGATATTCAGCGTTTACCGATGTAGAATTTAGTCAAATAGATGAAGGCGATTTTTTAGCCTTCAGCCGCCAGACTTCGGCGTGAGACTTCGGACGTTCGGCGAGACTTCGGCGTGAGCTTTTGTCGAACATTTTTTTCTCCTGATATCCCTGATAACTGATAACTGATAACTGATTAATTTCCTCGCCAAAAGACAATCGAATTATTGAGAGGTTGAATGATGGTGCCGGGATAATAGAAAGCGAGAATTTGTTCGGGAGACCAACCCAAACGGGCTAAATTATAGGAACCAAATTGACTTAATCCTACCCCGTGGCCAAAACCGCCACCAATAAAGTTATAACCCTGGATTTGTCGATTGGTATCGTAGATAGGATCGATGTAGAATAGGGTACTGCGAGGCGGTCCTAAGGCACTACGCACCTCATTTTTATGCAGTTCCAAAATCCCCTTATCGGTTTGAATAGTCATAGTCAGAATCCGACCGGAAGGAGAGCGCTTAGTCACTTCCATCCATTGGATTTTCTGGAAATGGGCGAGGGGATGTTTTCTGCGTTTTAGATAGGTTTCTAGGTCTTGACTCAAATCAGCTAAAGAAGCTTGTTTTTGCCAGCGAAAAACCCGTCGGCCTGTCTCATTAAAACCATCTTTAAGATTAATAAACTGGCGAAAAGTTGTCTCATTAGCGAGAGATTGTTTCGACAGGTCCCAGACTCGATTGGGGGAGTCCACCACTGCCCGGAGATAAGGTCTTTCTTCCCCATCCCAAACATCACTAAAGAGGGCAGTTACTCCGCCGGTGGTGGAGGAATAAAGGGCATCCACTAACTCATTTTGGTAGGTTAAAACTAGGCCTCGCGTGGCTGTGATCGCTTGATCGGCCCGGGGATTAGTTCCCGTCAATCCATAATAAACTTGACAATGGGTATCGGCACAGAGTTCGTAATTATCGGCTTGAAAACGGCGGAGATTGCGGAGGGCGTAGGTACGGGCGATAATAGTTTGCGCTTGGGTGGCACTTTCCGGGGCATCATGACCGATTTCGTGGGGTACAACCCCACGCAGGTAGGTTTCGAGGGGAACGTTATTAACTAGGGTAAAAGTGCCGTAGGCGTTGGGCTGTAGGCGCATGGTTCCCCCGTACAAACGTACTTGCTCGGGGCTATGGGTGACTTGAATCAGGTTTTTTTGGCTCTCGATTTCTAATTCTTTGGGAAAATAGCGCACCCCGTTGATCTGGAAAGAAACTTGCGGCTTTTCTTTGAGTAAAACACTATTAATATAGGGTTGATTGTGGCCTTTGGCTTGCAAACTGGTCAGCAACCAACGCCGCACTAGGGGATTTTCATAAACTTCTCGCTTTGCCCAAACCTGCCAGCGTCCGGGTTGGGTGATTTCCACTTTAATGCCCATTTTTGCCCAATTTTTGGCACTATTTTCGGCGGTTTCAAAGGTGGCGTGGTCGCTCAAAATGACTTTTTCTTGGAGGATGGGAGAAGCGAGGGGACGGGGAATAACTTCTAATTGTAGGCGATTGGTTTGCAGGGTTTGGGATTGGCCATCTTCTCCCAGCACCCGCAGGGTGAGATTATCACCACTGGTACTACTCAGGGTTAATTTTTCCTTGGCTTCATCGCCAAAACGTTGGACAATGCCCACTCTCAGAAGGACATCCTTGGCTATAGCGGCAGGAATTAGGGTTAAACTGAGCAAGATCGCCGCAGTTATGGAACCGATGCTAATTATCGGTTTTTTTTCCTTTATTTTTAGCATAAAGTCAAGTATCTGTTAATAAGTTTTCATAAAATTTGAGGATATTCAGAGATTATAGCAGCAAGCTATCAGCTTTTTAGTCATCAGACTTCGGCGTGAGCTTTTGTCGAACGCTTTTTGCTCGCCACTTCCCACTGATAACTGATTACTGCTCACTGAAAAGTCTCCCCACTTGCCAATTCATAATTCATAATTCCCATCTAACTTCCCCCATCGCTGATAATGCGTAAACGTACCATTTTTTGCCCACCTTCATCCAGTTCTACTTCGATCACTTCACTGGTTAAACTTTCTAAACAGGTTAACATCGATCGCAGATGGGGATTACTTGCTCCCGTATCCACATAGAGGCGATCGGACAAACTACCCAAACGTTTCCAAGTAGTATAAAGTTTAGCCACGGCCTGCTCTAATTGTGTGGCTTGTTTAACCAGATCCGCCGCCGTATTTAGACAATCGACGCGCAAAGCTTCTTCTAAAGCCATTTCGATATCTAAATTACCTCGTCGGAGAGTTTGTACTTGGGCCGCCGCGTCGAGATATTTGGCTAAACTGCGTGCTTCCGAGGTGATTAATTTTACCGTGTCCACATCGGGATTAGCGGCGATTTCTTGGCGGAGAGTGTCGATATGAGTATCGGGTAACTTTTCTAATTCTTTCACTAGGGGAGCGAGATGACGCGCCGGTAAACTACCATCGCTGGCCTTTTCCTTCACCTCATCGGGTAGTAAATCTGAACTCATCGCCGTCCATTCATCGGCCAATTGCTTCACCTCCCGACGGGTAATTCTCTCCCCTTGTCGGGCTGCATCACTGACTAATTTTTGAATTTCGGGGGCAGATTTGGCCGTTTCTACGAAGGCGCGTTTACTAAAATTATTGATACTATCGGGATCCAGTTGTCCTTCTGCTAGGAGAGTATCAGCACTATTAGCCAATTGAATCAGAGCATAAGCTTGACTTTTAGTGATTTCTCGCTGTTTTAACCAGTTTAAAAAGCCTGTACCGCGACTATCACCGCCTTGCTTCTCTCGGTCGCGAATAGCTCGCAAAATTCGCCCCCGCCAGATTTCCGTTTGCAAATCAAAGCGATCGCAAACTTTCCAAAAAGAATCCAGTTGCTGCTGAAAGTCATGATCTTGGATGGTTTCATCTTCGGGATCTGGCAGTTGAAAGTTAAACTCTAGAGGCGTTTCAAAGGCATCAATGATCGCGGAGGTGTCGGAGGAGAACGTCGCAGCATCAACCATATATGATAGACTCGGCAGTTAATCGGGCATTTTATCTTAACTCGCTCTGGCAACCCCCGACAAGTCGATTAATCTTCAGGTAAAACCCCACACCCTGTCCCCACGAACAACTTTTTCATCAAACCCTAGTTAGGAGAAGCATTGGGGGGAGTGGGACTGGTGACAGGTGCGGAAGGTGTCGTCCCGGTCGTGGGACTCGGACTGGTGACAGGTGCGGGAGAAATCGATGGATTGGAAACGGGATAACGACTCAGGAATTGCCAAGCGATCGCAGCCAGCAAACCGAGAACACCGACAGCGATCGCTACCACGACTAGGGTTGAAACGGTAGTGGGTGCGGGGGGAGAGGTAGGACTAGAAACAGAAGAAGATGCGGGGGGGGGAGTGGGTATTGCTGTCACCGCTTCTTCTCCGGAGTAGGTGTCTCCTCTGTGATCAAAATCTTGGTCATTAAGATCGGGAATAATTCGTTCTTTGGCCTCAGCATAAATTAAAGGCCTGACAGTTTCAGCCGTAGGAACTACCCGACAATAAACTAGGGCGATGGTGGAGTTATCGTGACCGTTTTTCTGGTTAGCTAGTTGTAATAAACTTTCCCCCACTGCGGTTACAGTTTTCTCTCCTCGCAAAAGAGGCAGAATTTCACTGTCCCAGTATTGTTCTACCCGATCGTAATCACTTAAACCATCGGAACAGAGGAGAAAAACACAGTCTTGATCAATAATCAACCTCTGAACGGTGGGATAGAGATTAGTGGCGCTACTCATGCCCAAAGCTTGCACCAAGGCCCCGGCGTTGGGATACTGTATGGCATCACGATAGAGGAGATAGCCTAATTTCACTTCCCGGTCAGCGAGATCATCATCCACCGTCACTTGATGACAACCCTGGGCAGTAATCCAATAGATACGGGAATCCCCCACATGGGCCGCGTACATTTCCTGGGCCTGGCCAAAGGCCATAACTAGAGTCGTACCCATGCGCCGGCGATCTTGTCTTGACTCCTGATCATTGCGTTGACTGATCAGATCATTGGTGACACGAATCGCCTGTTCGAGGACAAGACTGTGACTATCGGGATAGACTTGAATATCAGTGGTGGGACTCTGATTAATTTCCCTAGGCAGGGTTTCGATCGCCAATTGAGCAGCGATTTCGCCCCCTTCCTGACCACCGATGCCATCACAGACAATCGCCAGGGGATTTTGACCATTAGACAGGGTTATGGCCTGATTAGCTGGGGGATAACAGGCATCCTCGTTGTGTTCCCGCACCGGACCGGTATCGGTGCAGGTAAAAATCTCATAGGTGCGTTCTTGACCTCTACCGTAGTGCTGTAGTGCATAATCGAGAATAGCGATCAGGGATTCCGGGCGATCGAGATCGCCGGATTCTAGCTCTTGGGTCAGGGATGCGAGAAAATCTTGAATATTAGCGGCTGCCGTCGGGATCAGACCGGCCCAGAAAGCCCCTAAATTTCGTAAATTGGGAGCGGTGACCTCGTCTTTGCTTAATTCTAGTAATTGCAGCAGCTGATTATTCACTCTCGTCAGAAAAGGGTTAAGCAGACTAGAGACCATAGCTTTTTTCTGGAGGGGATACCAGAGTTTGGCCATTTGCCATAACCAGTGAATTTGCCTTAAATCGGAAGCTTGCGACCAAACCTCGGCCAGAGTGGGCAATAGTTGCGGATAAATTAATTCTCCCGTTTCATCGAGGGGAATAGTGCCGTATTCTAACAGCCAGATGTCCATATTTAAGCGTTCATCGGGACTGGGAATATAGCCATAGACTTGGGGAATGTGGAGATGGAAGGGTAACAATTTTAGGTAGAGGGAAATCCAGCTAGGAGGTTCGTCCGGCGCTTGGGGTGCTTGAGCGGGTTTAGTATCAAGAACAATTTGTGGTTGTTTGACCAAATAACGATCATCAATTAGCTCGCCAACACGATAATAGCTTCTCACCCAATCACCCATCATCCATAAATAGCGCTTAACTAAAGGAGTACCGCATTTTTCACAGAATCTATTAGTGAGAGCGTTCGGGGATAGACAGGTTAGGTTTTGACATTGGAGGGTTGTCACGGAATCCATGAAAACTGCTGACTCCTAAAGCGCGGTTAGTAATCGGTTAATAAAATAGCGTGTTTTTACCCACGATGACTGCCAGTATATTGCAGTGTTTCCCAAATTTTACCCTTTGTCGCTCGATCAGGAATAATTAATGCTGACAGTGCCATCTCTAGGGGTATGTCTGGGGTGTGGGGAGTGGGGTGTGGGGTGTGGGAATTATAAATTATAAATTATGAATTATGAATTGGGGAAGTGGGGTGTGGGGTGTGGGGTGTGGGAATTATAAATTATAAATTATGAATTATGAATTGGGGAAGTGGGGTGTGGGGTGTGGGGTGTGGGAATTATAAATTATAAATTATGAATTATGAATTATGAATTGGGGAAGTGGGGGAGTGGGGGAGTGGGGAGAGTAAAGCTGCCTCCTGTCTCCTGACTCCTATCTCCTGACTGATAACAGTTTCTAAATATTTTTCAACATCAGCAAAGAGCGAGTTTGAAAGCCGAGATTTTGGTAGAGAGTGAGAGCATTGTCGTTATTGATGAAGACTTGTAAACCGATGCGGGTTTGTCCGCGACTTTTTGCCCAATCCTTAGCTCGATCGATTAGTGCGCTGGCGATACCTTGGCGACGATGCTGGGGATCGACGTAAATTAGAAAAATATGACCATAGCGATCGCCTGTCACCTGATCGACGGCGCTCCCCATCCAGAGACAAGCGATCGCCGTTTGTTGTCCTTCGACGATCCACAGGGGAGTATCGAGGCAAAAAAACTGTCTGACTGTATCAGCTAGATGGGAGAGGTTTTTTTGTTCGGGAAAAAATTCTTGATAGGTGCGGGTGAGAAAATTAATGAGTAGATAGCGATCGCTCGGTTTTCCCAGTCGCAGCTGATAATTTTCGGGAAGGTTAGCCATGCCAAGGATAAGAGAAAATTATGCCCAGGGATGGCTCGATCGGAGCGGGTGCGGCTAAATCTGCTGGCAAAAAAATCCGGATGCTGGTGGCAACCAGAGCAACTAAAAACACTAAGATAGTCAGGAGGGGAGCGATATATTGCCGGAAAAAAGCCATAATTATTTGATCTCTAAACTGCTGTTCTTTCTATTTTAGGGATTGCCAGTGGAGATATCAGCAATTTTTTTCCTGAAAATTCGCCTAAAAAAAAGTGACCGGCACACCGATCACCAGAAACCGACAACTAGACTATGACCAAACACCGATTAACTCTAACGAAGGTGCAAATAGGCCGCCTCTGCTTCCAATTGACGAACTAGAGCCTCATTTCCCTGCGCTCTAGCCACTTCCAGTCGGTGTTGTAAATTTCTGCGGAGTGTTTCCCTATGGGCCACGGTGGCCTGTGTTAGGACTTGCTGACGATTTTTGTTCATGATGGACAGACTTTTGAGCGACTTAACTTACCTTATATCTAAATCATAACATTCTCCTTGGGGAACTGTATCTTTAGATACTGAATTTCCCATTAAGATTTATTAAAGCTGTTGGCCACCCTAGGAACCAGTCAATGACGGAAAAGACACTGATAACCCTTACTAGCGATTTTGGACTACAGGACGGTTATGTGGGCATGATCAAGGGAGTAATCGCGGGAATTGCTCCCCATGCTCGCACTATCGACCTGAATCATCAAATTTCGCCCCAAGACCTTTACGCTGGTCGTTTTATTCTCCTGAATGCCTATCAATATTTTCCCCAAGGCACTATTCATCTGGCAGTTATAGATCCGGGAGTGGGAAGCAAAAGACGCGGGGTAGGGATTCGTTTTGCTGGTGGTTATTTAGTCGGGCCAGATAATGGTTTATTTAGTGGCATTTTAAGTCAATCTCCCGCTATATCCGCCGTTAATCTCGATAATTCTTCCTATTGGCGCACCCCTAACCCTAGCACTACTTTTCATGGTCGTGATATTTTTGCTCCTGTGGCTGCTTATTTGGCCCGGGGAGTACCCCTAGAAATGTTGGGTGAGATTATTGATCCCGATAGCTTGCAACAATTAGCGATCGCTGTTCCCCAGATCGAGGAAGATAAAATTAGGGGTCAAATTCAATATATTGACATTTTCGGCAATTTAATCAGCAATATCCCCAATTATCTCCTAGAAGGAAAAAATTGGTCGGTGCAGTTGGGTTCAAAAATTATCCCCGCAAAAAACACCTACAGTGATGTTCCTTCCGGGGAAATAGTCGCTTTTATCGGTAGTCACGGGGGGTTAGAAATTGCCGTCAATAGTGGCAGCGCTCAAAAGCAATTACACCTAAATATTGGCGATGCGATCGAGGTTAGAATAGATAGGAGTCAGTGATCAAAACTGATAACTGATAACTGATAACTGATAGAGCCTTTTAATCAATTCTCATGCTAATATCTAACCAAGTAGAACGAGTAATCGGGGCGCTAGTGGAAATATAATCTACTCCTGTTTCGGCAACGTTGCGAATGCGATCGAGGGTAATATTTCCCGATGCTTCTATTTTGGTTTTACTATTAAAATTGCGGATCATCTCCACAGCAGTTTGCATCATCTCTAAATCCATATTATCTAACATAATGATCTCTACCTCCTGCTGCAGAGCTTGATTCACTTCTTCTAATTGACTGGTTTCTACCTCAATTGTGAGAGGATAGGGCATATTTTGCCGTACACGACGCACTGCTTCCTCAATGCTGCCGGCTGCTTGAATATGATTATCTTTAATCATAATTGCATCATCTAACCCCAAACGATGGTTAATAGCGCCACCGATACCGGAGGCATATTTTTCTAAAATTCGCAATCCGGGGGTAGTTTTGCGAGTATCGACCAATCTTGTCGATAAATCGGCAATTTTCTCCACATACTGACGAGTGGCACTAGCAATCCCACTCAAGCGCATAGCAAGATTTAAAGCGACTCTTTCCCCAATTAACAGCGCATCGAGGGAACCTTCTATCTCGGCAATAACTTTAGACTTGGGGCAGAATTCTCCTTCGGCAACGGTGGGGGTAAAGTGAATAGTGGGGTTAAGCAGTTGAAAAACTCGTTCAGCTACGGGTAAACCAGCAATAACACCCGCTTCCTTGGCAATCCAAGTAGCTTGACCAATTTTAGCATGACCGAAGAAAATTGCTTGGGTGGTGCGATCGCCTCTACCGAGATCTTCTCGTAACCAGTTTTCTAACAAGGGATCAAGGACTAATAGGGGCGGTAACATAGAATTTATCGTAACAATCGGGACGTATTTATTTTAAGTCTAGGAAGGTTTGACCTTTTTGTAAACTTTCTTTAATCGAAACTTATCCCTTCATAGATTAACTCGATCGCACAGTGAAAATCGAGACTAGATAGAATAATTTCTTCCCCTTGACTATAAGCGCAGTAAAACCAAATTTTATCTTCACCGCGACGATAAACCTCAACAGTGATCGATTCAGGATCGACTAAAACGTATTCTTGTAAACTAGGAATCTGACGATAATATTGTAACTTTTTAGTGCGATCATAGTTTCCTGTGCTAGGGGAAAGCACTTCAATAATTACTTGTGGATGTTGAATAAAATTACGAGATTGTCTATCCCTAAAATCGCAACTAATCACTAAATCGGGATAAAAATAACGACTATTACTAGCTTGTACTTTCGCATCAGATACATTGACTCGACAGCCTCGCGGACGGAGATGAATTCTTAAAGCAGTATAAAAATTCAAGGTAATATCATTATGAGGCAGACTACCCCCAGTCATGGCGATAATTTCCCCATCAATATATTCATGGCGACATTCCTGTGTAGCTTCCCATTCTAGATACTCTTCCGGGGTCATTCTTTCTGGGTATTGAGGTTGAGCGATCATTTTTCTTTTTCCTTGTCAACTAACTAAATTAATATCCCATTTCCTTTTTATCTTATACCATTTTCTCGCCCGAAGATTGAAGAATAGTCATAATTAAGCGGTGACTGATTACCCTAATGATAAGATGGAGAGAGAAAGCATTATTATCGCAGGTAGCTAAGATGACAAAAACAATTGCCGATATCATGACTCCCAATCCCATCACCGTCACCGCTAACACTTCTCTGTCGGAAGCAGTGAAGATTTTGGCCGAAAAGCGGTTTAGTGGTTTACCCGTGGTGGATGACAAGATGCGACTGATTGGGGTTATCTCCGAAACTGACCTTATGTGGCAGGAAACGGGAGTAGAAGCTCCTCCTTACATTATGCTCCTCGATAGCGTCATCTATCTACAAAATCCTAGCCGTCACGAGAAATTACTCCATAAAGCTCTCGGTCAAACCGTGGGGGAGGTAATGACCGATAAACCTATTAGTATCACGGCCGATCGCCCTTTGAAAGAAGCGGCCTCGTTAATGTACGATCGTCATGTGCGTCGTTTACCGGTAATTGAGGAAGAAACCCACAAAGTAATCGGTATTATCACTCGCGGCGATATCATTCGCGATATGGCAAAATCGGAAGCATAATTGTTTTTCTAAGGCAACAATTAACTAAAAGATCTTGAACAAATGAATCAATCTCAGGAAACGGTTACTTATTCCCTAGAAACTATCTTGATGCGGATTGAGGGAAAATCGATTCGTTACAAAAAGATGTGACGGATTTAAAGGTAGGACAAGGGGTGTTAACGGGAAAAGTTGAGGGAATAGAAAATCGACTAAACTCATTAGAAGGAAACCAAAAATATCAGGTTTGGGCATTAATTGTCCTCTTATCTGGGGTAATTGTGAAAACTTTTTTTCTGAGCAGTAATCCCTAAATTCTTGCTTCCCTTGCAATTTCTCGGCTCTTCTAGGTTCTGTGTGATAAGTTTAACTTACTATATGATAGATCGATCTTTGTGTCCCTTGTGTCTTTGTGGTTCGTTCCACCCCCTTGCTAGGAGCAATGTATCTTAGAATACATTTTACCCACCAAATCCAAGAGAGCCATTTCTCTAACAACTATCAGGATGAAGCGCCGTCAATTTCTCACTACTACTGCCCTAACTGCTGTTAGTTTTTCCCTAATTCCTAGAAAAGTTATTAGTAATAATTTTCCTCTAATTAAACCGCCACATCTACAACCAGGGGACGGAGTGGGTATTATTAGTCCGGCGGGGGCAACTTTTAAAGAAGATGATTTAAATATAGTTATCGAAGCAGTTAAAGCTTTAAAATTAGTCCCAAAAGTTGGTCAATACGCTTTAGATCGTTATGGTTATTTAGCCGGTAAAGATGGCGAGCGAGCGTCGGATATAAATCAATTTTTTGCTGATGATAATATTGCCCTAATTTTACCAATTCGCGGCGGTTGGGGCAGCGCTCGTTTATTACCTTATCTCGACTACGATTTAATTCGTCGTCATCCTAAAATCATCTGTGGTTTTAGTGATATAACTTCTTTATTATTGGCTATTTATGCCAAAACTGGTTTAGTTACTTTCCATGCTCCCAATGGCTTTTCTAGTTGGCGCACCGCTCAAACTGAAAGCTTTCGACAAGTTTTATTTTCTGGGGAAAAGTTGACTTTTAGAAATGTTCCCGATCCCGATGATGCTAATCGTTTAATGCAGGTAAAAAACCGCATTCAAACTATTACTAAAGGTCAAGCCAAAGGTAAATTAATCGGCGGTAATTTAACCACTTTAGCCTCGATCACGGGTTCTCCCTATCTACCGGATTTTACCGGAGCTATCCTATTTTTAGAAGATATTGGTGAAGATGTTTATGAAATTGATCGCCTGTTAAATCAATTAAAATTAGCGGGAATTTTCAATAATTTAGCTGGGTTTATCTTCGGTCAATGTAGCAATTGTAGTGCTGATAGTGACTATGGTTCCTTGACGTTAGAAGAAGTGATCAGAGAATATATCCAACCCTTAAAAATTCCCGCTTGTTTAGGTTTAATGATCGGACATTTGGAAATTATTGAAACTATTCCCATCGGTATTGAGGTAGAATTTGATGCTAATCAGGGAACGATTACTATGTTAGAATCGGCGGTTAGTAAACCCTAAAATAGCTGACTGTTGCTATTCCCTTTTTTAACTGATAAAGGAATATTTAGACTGGCGAAGTTACACTAAATCCGTTGAGTATAGGCTAGTTATGAGGAGAGGCACTCATGCAAGAGGCAAAAGCTTCAGAAACTGATTACTGATAACTGAAAAAGCTGATTACTGTCGCGGTTGTACGGGGAACCCTTGACGCTGCAACACTTCCGCCGCATCTTGGCCCGGTTGATAGTTGATACCGAGGGTAGAAGTGGCCGAATCTTCGATGATTTTGGGAGTGAGGAGAATAATCACCTCACTGCGACTATTACTATTGGTACGACTGCGGAATAAAGCCCCTAAAATGGGAATATCGCCTAAAATCGGCACTTTTGTCTCAGAACTTTGTTGTTTTTCTTGGATAATGCCGGAAAGAATTAAACTCTGTCCATCCCGCAGACGAATTAAACCAGAAGTTAATTCCCGACGAATCAGAGGGGTAAGGGTGTTGATTGTGAGACCACCGCTATTAAATTGAATCGGAGACCCCGGAGAGGCGATGGTAGGGCTAACCGACAGGGAAATAAAACCGTTATCATCCACCTGATCGACGTTTACCGCTAAAGTTAACCCAGCATCAGCCAATACAGGGGTAGTGGTGCGTTCGCCACTGAGAGGATCTACACTTGTCTCGACACTTTCTAGCACTTTCTCGGTGAGCTTAACGGTGGCCTGTTGACCTTCCTGCACCACCAGGGAGGGATCGGTGAGAATCTTGGCATTTCCTGTCTGAATTGACGCTTGCAGGGTCATCAGGAATCTTTGGGGATATTGGAAGAGGTCGGGTAGCGCAAAATCTCCTCCATCTGCATCTGTTGCACCGGGTTGAAAGGGGTTATTAAATGTTCCAAAATTAGGACGGGCATAGGGAACAACCAGCCCAGTATTTCGATCTGTGACTCTTCCCTGAGTTATATTACTAAAAGGAGCATCCTGAACATCAAAAAAAGGTTCTAGGGCGGGTGTTCCCTCCCCAGAGAAAACATTATTTAAAGGAACTATCGGCTGTGCAAAAGCCCCCGGTTTGGATACAGTTGAGCTACTGGGTGGGTTCATATTGCCAAAGTTCACCACTGCCGCCCCGTTATCCTGAACGAAGAAACCATCGTTAAAACCGAAGGAAAAACTACTGCTAAAACGGTCTGTATTGAGCAGGTTGACATCGATAACTTTGACGTTAACCACCACCTGACGGCGACGAGCATCCAGTTGGGTTAATAAAGAGGTGGCGATCTGGACTTGCCGCGCTTCGCCGATTAAATTGATAGAATTAAGGCGATCATCGGCGGCAATTCTTAAACCGGTTAAAAGTAGGGCAGCTTTTGAGCCTTCTGTCTGTTGGGGTGTTAGTGCTTCTAGGGTGGGAGGAATATCCCGGCGACCGATGACTCGTCCGGTGAGGGGATCGACGATATCCTCGGTTTGGGTAACTAAACGCTGGTATTCTGCCCCTTGGGTGGCAAGGAAAGTGGCGGCGGCGATAGCTTTAACTTGATTGAGGCGCAGGGTGCGGCTAATCAGATTACGAGCGCCTTGGGGTAATTGCGCCCCGACAAAGATGGTTTTACCCTGACGGTTGGCCTGGAGTCCAGAAATTAACAAGACGGCGTTAAAAATGTTTTCCACCGATTCGTTAGTAAATTCCAAGGAAACTGTCTGAGAAGTGGCGTTAGTTTCCCCCTGGGCGCTGGTGAAAACGACGTTATAACCGGCAATGTTAGCAAGGGTCATTAACACTTCTCTAGCGGAAGCTTCCCGGAGTAAAACACGAGGTACGGTGATATTACGCTCGAATTTGACCTTTTCGGCACTAGCATCGATGTTAGAGATGGCAATATCTCCCACCGGTGGGGCAACGGCCCGGGGTAGGGTGGGAACGCCGGGGGCTTGGGGTACGCCTTGAATGATAATTTCGGGGTTGGGAACCATGGGCGCACTTTGGGCAAGTAGTTTTTCACTGGCTAAAATGCGATCGCTGATTTCCTTTTCTAGGGCCGCGCTGGAAGGGACAAGCTGATTTGGCGATTTTTGTAAAGTTTCTTTACTAAACTCTTGCCAAAATTCAATTTTTGATGTACCAGATTTTAACTCTGAACCATGGAAGGAAATGGGGGTTTCGGCCAAGACGCTCAGGGGAGCCATCAATAAAAACGAGGCAATTTGCGGGATAAATAGGGCATAACGGGACGGATTCACTTTAACTTCACTCCTCAACGATTACGCAATTCAACGGACAAAAAAGGCAATACTCACACTGGATTGAAGACTATTATTGGGGCGGACTAGCGGGGGGTTGACCTTCGGCGGGGGGTGGCGGTGCTAATTTCGCTAATTCTTCGGCATTGAGAGGAATAATCACATCGAGAAGAAAGGTGGTAGTCACGGGTTTATCGCCTTGGGGAACGATAGTGGCTTTATTTTTGCTGGTACTAACCACTTTAACCGTCGATCCTTCCTTATCCACTTGGGTATTGAGACTGTTCAGCAAAATGAGCGGCTGTAATCTTTCTAAATCCCGAATAACCTCGTGAGTTTTAGCATAGCTCCCTTCCATCTTGACGTTAAAAGTTTGACGTTTGAGCTTATTATTAACCTCACTACCGAGGGAACCATCGGAGACCACCACCGGTTCTAGTCCTTGGGGTTGAAAACTAACCAGCTTAACATCGCGAGACTTAAAGATATTACTAACATCTAAGAGAATAGTGCTTAAGTCCCTTTCTTTAGCAAAAAGCGAGAGAATTTTCTGTTCAATAGCTTTTTGTTGTTGTAACTGACTCTCGATTTTTTGGAATTCTGAAAATTCGAGACGGTTTTTTTGTTGATCTACCATTTGTTTTTTGTTGGCTGCATCGGTTTGCAGTTGCTGCCAGGTATTATAAGCGGGCATCACCCAGTTAAAAAGCAGATAGAGGGAGCCAAGTAAACCTACCACAGCGGCAGCGATGCCACTATTACGGGGGGTAAAAGTTATCCCGAAAGCGATAGGATACTCCTCAAATTCCTCTAATTTCAGCTTTTCAAATTCTTCGTTAAAGGTCATGGTTGAATAGCTCCTTGGCTTTTGAGAGTATTAATCCTAGTAACAACTCCGATCGCGCCATTCCTGGCGAGATTGGGCAGTTGTTGAGTAGCGGGAGTATCACTTAATTGGGCGGTGATCACAAATTGAACCACTTGGGGGAAAGTAACATTAATATTTTTGTACTGATTAGCCACATCTAGGGGTAAATCGGCCAGGGCAGCACTTTCGATCACCGTTCGCTTACCCTCTAAAAAAGGAGAAGCTTGTAGGGTTAAGAGATAATCATTGACTGCTTCGTAATTACTGGCAAAACCACTGATTTTTAAGCCAGCAGCCGGATTGGGTTGCCCTTGATTGGGGTTTGCGGGAACCTCCACCTGTTGCAAACTATTTAACTGCACACTAGAAGGAGTTTGTTGGCGAATTTCTTGGATAATGGCTGACCAAGGCCTAATCTGATTGAATACACCCACCAGAGCTTTATTTTTTGCTTCTACCGCCTTTAGTTCCCCTCTGATGTCTTCTAGTTTTTTACTTTGGACTTGTACTTGACCTAATTCCCCTTCCAGTTGCTGAATTTTGGCCTGAGTTTCGCTGGTTTTCCAACCGACGGTTAAACCGAGTAATCCCGTCAGTGCCAATAATCCGGCCCCCACTCCCACACCGAGGAACAGGGGTAGTTGTTTCCTCAGGTTAATAACGGTGGAAATCTCGAAGTTAGAGGTTGTTTGGACTGTTCGGTTAAGATGGCGATCTTTGAGAAAATTAACGTCAAGACTATACATAATTTTTGTCTATACCTCCCGCAATCCTAAACCGAGAACTGTTCCTAATCCCGGTCTTTGGGTATTAGGAATCTCTTGATTGATATCTAAGTTGAGTGCTGCGATCGGATCGATGGGCATGGTAGGGATGCTAAGACGTTGAGTAAAATATTCATCTAGTTGTGCTAAACCGCCCCCGGGACCGGCTAAAAGTAACTGGACAATTTCCATTTCCAGTTCATCACTTTGGTTAAGATAGAAATTAATTGATCGCCGCAATTCATCGGTTAATTCCCCTAAAACCCGCATCAGTGCAGCAATCCCGGCGGTAGTAAAGGTTCTGGAAAGACCGGTATTGGTGCCAAGACTATCAAAGGCAGTGATCGGGATTGTCATCCCCAAAAGAATCTCAGGACTGCGGGAGGTGGGCAAATTCATCGCCCTGGAAATGGCATTTTGTAGCTGGAAAGTGCCGATGGGGACAGTGCGGGAAAATTGGGGAACGCCGTCCACCACGATGGCAATTTCCGTGTTATCAAATTCTATATCGACAATAACGGTAGCTTCATTGGAACTAAACTGTCGCAACTGATCGCGAATCGTCCGAATTAGGGCAAAACTATTAATTTCTAGCACATCTACCTGTAATCCTGCCCGTTGCAGGGTCTCCAGATAGGAATCGGTGATCTCCCGACGAGTAGCTACCAGCAAAACCTGCACCTTTTCGATGCCGTCTTCATCCTGAAAGTAGCCCAGTTTTTGGTAGTCGATATCCACTTCCTCGCGCGGATAGGGAAGGTATAAATTAGCTTCATGATTTAAGATCAGATCGCGCAATTCCTCCTCGTCCAATTCCGAGGGAATGGCGATAATCCGGATAATTGACTCGCGCATGGGGACAGCAGTAGCGACTCGTTTGCTGTTAATTTTATTTTCCTTGAGGACTTCCTGGATTAATTCCGCTAAAGCGACGGAATCGACGATTTTTCCCTCCTCAAAGATGCCTTCTGGGATATCCGACGAACAATATTTAACTAATTTATAATTTTGTTTCTGTTTGGCGATCTGAGCCACGTTAAGGCGCTCTGGGGTAATCTCTAGCCCAACACCTTGAGTTTTTTTTGTCAATAGCTTCTTAAAAAAACTTACCATAGATTTTCTGGGGCAGCTCTCAGAGAATTAGTGATTAACAAAGCCAATAATTTTTTGACCTGATTTTCTCTAGTGTTGATCAAGGCAGTAAATTAGTCTATAAACGATCCTGACTGGGTAAATTACCCAGAAAAGGTAAAAATCGAGAAGGAGAGAAGCTATTTCGGCACTGAACACCAACCCGATTATCTGTGTTCAGATCGAGGTTAATCTTGACTGGGTGAGGGGAGAGGAAGCACCTATTGATGATGATATTGTAATCAATTTTGGTGAAAGAACCAAGTCTAGACAAAAAACCTAGTTAACCGCTCCATCTCGTTTCGCCTTCTTTAGTTAGATTACCCAAATATCTCAAGAAAATTTCAATTTTTCTAGGCACTATTTTTTCTTGACTCTGGGAAACCGGCGCTCAAATGCTTCTGACAGGCGTGATTTTCCCCTATAATTAGGAGTTTGCACAGTGACAAAAGAAGTTAAGGAGCGATTTCGATGGCACGAATGTACTATGATGAGGATGCCAATTTAGATTTATTAGCGGGAAAAACGATCGCTATTATTGGTTATGGTTCCCAGGGTCATGCCCACGCATTAAATCTCAAGGATAGTGGCGTTAATGTGATTGTTGGTCTATATCCCGGCAGTAAATCGGCAATCAAAGCCAAAGAAGCCGGTATTCCGGTTTATGATGTGGCCGAAGCCGCTAAAATTGCCGACTGGATCATGATCCTCTTACCGGATGAAGTGCAGAAAACGATTTATCTCAACGAAATTGCCCCGAATTTAAGCGCAGGCAAGGTGTTATCTTTTGCCCACGGCTTTAATATTCATTTCGGTCAAGTGGTTCCCCCAGCTAACGTCGATGTGGTTATGGTCGCCCCCAAAGGACCTGGCCATCTCGTCCGTCGCACCTACGAACAAGGTCAAGGAGTCCCCTGTTTATTCGCCGTCTATCAAGATGCTACCGGCCAAGCACGCGAGCGGGCGATGGCCTACGCTAAAGGTATCGGTGGCACTCGGGCCGGGGTTTTGGAAACCACTTTCCGCGAGGAGACAGAAACCGACCTTTTTGGCGAACAGGCAGTATTATGCGGCGGTTTAAGCGCTTTAATTAAAGCTGGCTTTGAAACCCTCGTAGAAGCTGGTTATCAGCCCGAATTAGCCTATTTTGAGTGTTTACACGAGGTAAAACTGATCGTCGATCTGATCGTCGAGGGCGGTTTGGCCAAAATGCGCGATAGTATTTCCAATACAGCCGAGTACGGTGACTATACTCGTGGTCCGCGGGTGGTGACGGAAGCGACTAAGGCCGAAATGCGGAAAATCCTCGGGGAAATTCAATCGGGACAATTCGCCAGAGAGTTTGTCCTCGAAAATCAAGCAGGTAAACCTGGTTTCACCGCTATGCGTCGTCAAGAAGCAGAACATTCGATCGAAGAAGTCGGTCAAGATCTGCGGGCGATGATGAGTTGGCTAAAACGCTAGTTCGCTTTTTTTTCGGTGTCGGGTTGGACGCAACGCAGGAATTCTTCCCGTTGAGTCCGCCCCTACACCCCACACCCCAAAAGGAAAACTTTCATTTTAGTAGATCGCCTCTCTTGATTTAACCAAACCGATCGCCCGTAAACCGGCAATGACACCACAACCGATCACCATACCGACGAGGGAACGAATCAGATTTTCTATGGGAACGATCGGAATTAAAGCGATCCAGACTTCTTCTGGCCAGTTAAAAATCGAGTAGGTAATGGCGACGGCTCCTAAATGGGAGAGGCCGCTGGCGGTCCAGGTACCCCCAAAAATTCCCGCCGCTACTAGGGCTAAATTGCTACCTTTGATCCAATGAGGAAAAAGAGTCCGGGTTGGTAGGATAAATAATACCAAAGCCGACCAATCGACGAAAGCCCCGGCGATAAAGATTCGTGGCGAAATACCGTTCAGTCCGATCGCCCGGTTAGCGTAGATAAACAGGGGAATCAGAAAAATTAACGTCAATCCTAACCACCAATAACGGCGTTTTTTGCCTAAAACCATCGTTCCCGCCACAAAACTAGACAAAATCGCCCCAAAGACCGAAATAGCGGGAATTCCTGCCGTGTAGGGGGCAAGGAAAGTCCCAATTAAGGCCCCAATGCCACTAGCGATCGCTCCAGCGATCGGGCCGAGTAACCAACCCAAGAGGGGAAAAACCGCTTGACTGAGGGGCATACTACCGCCGGAAGCGAGGACAATGGAGAAGGGAATAAAAGAAAGGGTAGTGACAATGGCCGCTAAGACGACAATATAGGCGATCGGCGCCCCATCAATGGCGGCACTACTGACAGCTTCTACTTTGCGTTCTTCCCCTTCGGGGATAATATCTAGGGTCATAGTTGCAAGGGTGATTCTAACTTTTCTATCATCCTATGGTTTTATGTGCTTCGGGCAGTTAATGGCCAACGTTATAGCAGGGGATTTGAGCAAGCGGAAAGGAGGCAGTCGCTGCATCCCTACCGGTGTACGCTCCTGTGGGGAATTCCTCTGCTATATTTTTCTTAACCAAGAATCTTAATGATATTTTAAGATTTTTTAAAAAACCGCCCCTAGCTGAGATGAACGTATATCCTAGAGGGGAGCGAGTATAAATTCTTATTCCCGTTCGATCGCGCCCCAATTCTTTGGAGATCAGCACCCATGCTTACTTTGCTCCGTTCTCTGCTATTTTCCACCCTATTAAGTTTTGTTGCCCCCGTCCTCCTGGTGGGTTCGATTTTAACTGCTTTATTCGCCACCAGTCACGTCCCCGGCTTTACTTGGGTTTGTCGGGCGGGTTTTAGCCAAATCCTGCAATTTTTAACCATTTTTGGTGGCGGTTATCCCCTACAAGGAATGTTAACCATCGCTGTTACTTTTGCTTTTGTTGGCAGTTTATTCGATTTATTTAACTTTTACGTCTATCAAACCAATCGGGGACAGTAACAGACAAAGGGTGATAGGCACTGTCTAGAATGGGAATGAGGTTTTTATGGGATCGAATCGTCTATGCGCCCTATTTTCTACCGTTTTTGGCTATTAACAATCATTTCTCTGCTGCTGAGCCTGAGTATCGGGATTATCAATCCCCAAACCAGTTTCGCACTCTCGTGGATGGATTTACTTTTTCGGGGTGTGCAAGTTATTCAACTCTCCACTATTTCTCCTCAGCAGGAAGTCGCCATCGGTGGGCAGATTAATCAAGGTTTATTAGAATCAGGTAAGGTGAAACTGTCCAAAGATGCCAGAATTAACCAATATGTCCAAGAAATCGGGCAGCGATTAGCGGCAACTAGCGATCGCCCTGACCTTCCCTACACTTTTCAAGTGGTGCGCGACAATAGCATTAACGCCTTCGCTACTATGGGCGGATTTGTCTATTTACACACGGGATTGATTAAAACTGCTGATAATGAGGCCGAATTAGCCAGCGTCATTGCCCATGAAATCGGCCATATCGTCGGTCGTCATTCTATCACCCAATTACGCAATACTGCCCTCGCCCAAGGACTTCTCAGCGCGGCGGGATTAGAGACAAAAACTTGGGTACAATTGGCGGTTAATCTTGCCTACAGTTTACCAAACAGTCGCAAGGATGAATTAGAGGCGGACCGACTGGGTTTAAAGAATTTGGCCAGGGCTGGTTATGAACCCACGGCGATGATCTCCTTTATGCGAAAATTAGCACAACAGGGGGGTTCTACCCCGACAATTCTCAGCACCCATCCAGCTACAAGCGATCGCATTGTGGCACTGCAAAAACAGCTTAATTCGGTTAATAACTGAACTTCCCCCAGACATTTTGTCTAGGCTGAATTATAGATATAGCTTTGGCTGCTAGAATTAAGGCATTTCAAGACCAACCTTCCTTTTCCCATTACCAAAAAATTGAGTCTTTAGCGGGGGAAGATTGGTCTGATTTAAAATTAGACTTGTTAGATTACTTGCGCGAGTTTAGCGGTGGACGTTCCACAGAGGCTAAAATCGATATATTTCTCCACGAAAATTTAGTTAACGTCAGTTCGGGATAAGGGAGGAAAGAAAAGGCGGGGGCTAGTAAGCTGAAAAATATATAAACTCAGCACCCCCAACCCATCTATGTCTAGTCTAGAAGCTCTTTTCTGTCATGTCGACGACTTCTGCCGTGTA
>NZ_JADBTB010000113.1:0-11056 GCF_020246405.1 Microcystis sp. M083S1 | reverse complement strand
ACTCGACCGACCCAACTGCAACAAAAAGCGTTAGATTTATTGGAAGTTTCTCTGATTTGTACCCAGTAACGGGGCGCTGGAAATTTTCTTAATCCTTTCTACAGCACGGGTTATGGCTTTTTGTCAACGGGGAAGTCCAGTTATTGTGAACTAGAGTGCTAAAAGTTTCAACAAAATAGGGTAGGCTATGCCCACCCTGTCAATTATGAAAAATTTTGACATCCTCACCGCCCAGCCCCGGCGGTGAGGATGTCAACACTCTTTAAACTCCTAGCCACACAAATCCCAGACGCTGAACTACAATTCATCTTCTCCGCATCAGAGTACCCAATTTGGTGGCCCTAGGACGCAACGGCAGCTGCAAACATTCTGATGCAGATGATTCAGGATGACCAAGGGGCATCTGCTTATGCCTAGTAAAGTTGAGTTTCCCTTTTCTGAGGATAACGCATTACCGACCAGAACCTTGATCCCAAGCGGCGATCGCTCTGATAACATGAGCTACTTTATCATTCTGCCTCAAAATTGTTTTTTATTGGTCGGCAATAATTGTCTTCTTTTTTTGATTTTGTACGGTAAGTTTGGAACAATCATATTTAAAAAGTCAGAAAATCTTCATCAAGAATTTGCTCCAGCGATAGTCCCCACTCTCAGGCTCAATGACAATAAACCAGTCATAATATTCCCCTGCTAATTGTGGATAAACGCGGTCAAAAATCTCTCGACAACGCCGAGCTAAAGCTTTATCCTCAGCCTCAATTTTCGCTATTTCTTCAGCAGAAAGGCGATGTTGATGAGGAAAAATCGAACTTCCCAGAGGAACTTTTCGAGAGGTTATTTGGCTCATTTTGGCTAATTTTTGCCCAGTGGGGACAAATTTAACTAGAGACAGAGAGAAGAAAAGAGCCTGTTGTGTTTCGGAAATGACTATCGTTCAGGAGAAGTCATTCTTTGATTATTCTAACGATTTCTGCATCTAGTCGGAGCCGTTTTTTTCAGGACAATCGCCACTCTCCACCCAGCCCAATATTGGGAGTAATAAGCTAAATCCCGTCATATAATTGGAAAGGAGAATGGCAACATTAGAGGCTGAGGCGAGGGGAAACAGATGAAGGGCGATCCGGCTGTATTGAAGAAAGTGTCTGTCAGTCTTCCTTTTGGTATTGGTTCAGCCGAATGGGAGGCAGATCCGACTGAGAGAAGGGCTGCATGGTCACTTTATGTGGAATTGGTGACTCGCATTGCTGTAGAGCCACTGGAGGGTGAAGAAGGGCTGCTGCGTGAGGCTTTGAACTCGCTGTATAGTTTATTTGGGACAACCGGCGAGATTCTCAAGGAAGCTGGTCCCGATGTGGGGGCTTCTCGCAATTCAGTGGGCGGTATTGCGATCGCTGTCCTGAATCGGGGGTTGCGCCGTTTTCTAGCCAAGTGGCATCCTCGCTTACAGGTTTGGGAAGCGAAGCGTCCTGCTGATGTCAGTCCCAAGGAATACGAGCAGCAATGGACAGAAGAACCTGAATTGCGAAGGGAGTTAGAGGCTCTCAGGCAGGATTTAAGTCGGTATGCACTGGCTCTAGCAGAGATTGCTGGGGTTGAAAATTAGATTAGGAGTTTCTGGGAATGTCTATTTTTATTAGCTACAGTCGTCAAGACCAAGCCTATGTAAATAAGCTGCTAGAGGCTCTTACAAAGCACGAATTGCCCTGGTGGTTAGATAACAAAATTGACTACGGGGATAAATGGCCAAGAGTGATTGAAGAAAACCTCAGAAAAAGTCAGGTTTTTATGCTGGTGATGTCTCCTCGCTCTAAAAACTCTCATTGGGTAAACTGCGAACTGGCTCTTGCTTTAGAGTTAAAAAAGCCCATTTTCCCCCTTTTGTTAGAGGGTAGCCGTTGGCTAGAAGTTGGAATAATTCAGACAGTTGATATACAGGGGGGAAAACTGCCGCCTGCTAGTTTTTTTGATAGAGTTCGATCTGAATTAGGAAGTGAGTTTACGGTTCGCTCTCCTCGTAATGAAGTAGAATTGAAAAGTAAAAGGGGCATTAACTACACCAAACTTCGTGACTTGCTAGCAGCAGGAAAATGGAAGGAAGCAGACGAAGAAACAGGTAAAGTCATGTGTCAGGCGGCTGGTCGAACAAGCTCAGGATGGTTAAGAATAGAGGATATCGATAGCTTTCCCTGTGAAGATTTACGGATAATCAATCAACTCTGGCTACATTACAGTAATGGCAATTTTGGCTTCAGCATCCAGAAAGAAATTTATGAGAGTCTTGGGGGGAAGAGAGAGTATAATGAGGAGATATGGCAAGAATTCGGTGATAGCGTCGGCTGGAAAGAAGGAGGAAATTGGTTGAACCGCCATAACCTAAACTTCTCACAAAATGCCGTCCAAGGTCACCTCCCTGCTTTTGGATTAGGGAAAAGTATTGGTTTAATAATCATTCCAACTAAGAAGAATTTTTTCTTCTCTTCTCTCGTACAAAGACTTGTAACTTGTAAGATATAGCAACTTCAGGCAATTTGTCAAGCTTAGTTTTGGAGATTTCTAGAACGAAAACATAGGCTTTTTCCCAATTTGTTCAGTTCTTAATCTATTAATCAAAAAATTCGGTGAAAGAAAGGAGTATAAATTGGATGCTTACCTACAAAGCAATGTATAAATTTCTGGAACAGGGAGTCCATGGAGAAGTCTTGGATTTCCCTGGCGTGATTTCCTGGGGAAATGATCTAGCAGCAGTACGCCGTTCCTTAGCCAGTGCGCTGGTGGACATGGCAGAAGTTAATATATCTAGGGGGGAATCCTTACCCTTGCCTAATGAGTTGTTAACAGACCCAGAAGCGGATTTAGAAGAACCAATTTATCTAATATTTTCTGCATCAACCCATGTCCAAATTGTACCGACTTTGATAGCCTCATGAAGCGTCGAGATTTGTTGCGTTATCTCAGTCAACAGGGTTGTCAATTGGTACGAGAAGGAAGTGAACATTCCATCTGGGAAAATCCACTCAATGGTCGGCGCACAGCCATCCCTCGACATAGAGAAATTGTAGAGTTTACTGCTGTGAGAATTTTTCGTCAGTTGGAGATACCAGAACCTTGATAACAAGGTGCGATCGCAGACTACAATCAAGCCATTAAAATCAAACCTGACTTTGCTGATGCCTACAACAATCGCGGGATTGCCAAGAAAAACTTAGGAGACAAGCAAGGTGCGATCGCAGACTACAATCAAGCCATTAAAATCAAACCCGACTATGCTCATGCCTACCGCAATCGCGGGTTTGCCAAGAAAAACTTAGGAGATTACCAAGGTGCGATCGCAGACTACAATCAAGCGGCACAACTTTACTCGCAGCAAGGCAATATGGAAGAGTATCGTAAGGCTCTCGACAGGATCAAAAATCTTGAAAAAGGATTTTGGGGAAGGTTGTTCTCGTGAAAAATGGTTGTTACTGAAATTAAAAAATCAAAATAAAGGACTGATGAATTAATCTATAATGCAAGAGAAAGAAGCTATTAGCGGAAGGTTATTTGAACCATCTAAAGCGGGAGGTAAAATTCTTAAATTATCCTATCAAGAAATAAAAAACTAGGCTATCCCACTGGACAGCCACCCGATCCCGATCTGGCTTACAAATTGTGGAATAATGCTCACACAGCAACCCTTGAAGATTATGGTTTAAAAGAAGGATTTGGCGTTTTATTTCACCCAAGTATAGAGGATTAATCATGAAAGATACCGTACAGTTAACCCAACTTGAATTGGTGCTTCTCCAATTAGTTGAAAAAGGAAAAGGAAAATGGAGTTGGTACGAATTAGCTAACGCACTTTCCCGCCGAGATGTTCCTAGCCGTAGCGTGTGGATCTGAGAAGGGAACAGGGGGTCTTTGGTCGATTCTCGTTTTTTCTTCTCTCGCGCAAAGACTCGTAACCTGTAAGATATAACAACTTCAGGCAATTTGTCAAGCTTAGTTTTGGAGATTTATAGAACGAAAACATAGGCTTTTTCCTACTTCAATACCTGGCACTGGTTGCTGTCATCAAGCTATCGGTTTCCAGTAGTAAGCTACTTTGCAGATAAGTCAACTTTTAATTCTCGCTCTTCTACTATTATTTACCCCTCATCAATAAACGGGTTTTTAATATTTAAACCAGAAATACCCTTAAAATCATCAACATTTCTAGTGACCAAACATCCATTTTGGCTCAATGTTGTTGCGGCAATAATGGCATCGGGAATCTTGATTTTATACTGTCGTTTCAGTTGAATAGTCAGATATTCAATTTCTCTCAATATGGGAATTAATTCAAACTGTGAGAGTAAATCTTCAATTATCTGCTCTTCTTCCTTAGACAAAGTAGGAAAACTGAGTAACTCAATTCTGACAATTGGTGAGATAAAAATCTGATGCAAACTCAAAAAAGCTTGGGAGAAAAAAGAAGTAACTATATCGTCATCGGCTAAATAATAAATAAAAATATTGGTATCATAGACGTATTTCATCCATCCCACTCCCGACGAAGAGACTCTACATGAGATAGCATTGCCGCTTTTTTATCCTTAAGAATACCTTTGGCTTTAACCACCTTTTGATAATCTTTTTGCCAAAGCTGAAGCAGTGAATCTGGCACGTCTGCTGTAATAAAATTTTCATCTTCAGCAATCAGATAATTCCTTGGTATTTTAATCAGTGGCAAAGCTTTTCTCCTAATACCAAACAGTATTTAATGTCTCTCTCTGTCATAGACTATCATTATATATCATCCTTTCCTCATGAATCCCTGACCTCCCAGAAAAATCCAATCATCGCGGCGGTAATCCAAAAATAGTAATAAGTAAAGACTGTAACCAATTAATCGATGCTTGAGTTTGCTCGACCGTCATCCGATTTCTTCTTTCTGCGACTAGGAGAGTATTGACAATCTCTAAAGACCAAATTTCGGGAACAAATGCTTCGGCGTTTGGCATTATGTCTAATACTGCGTTAGCATAATCGTTATCTTCATCGACCAAACATCAGCTAATTGCTACCGAACAATCTAAAACGAACTCAATCAAAACCGCCTCCCTTCTTCTCGCATGGCACGAATTTCACTTTTAGGTAAAGCTACAGTTTTTTGAAGGCGGCGCATTCCTGAAATAGCTTGGGTAATAGATTGCTCTACTACTGGGTTGCCCCAGGCATTATAGCGAGGTTTTCTTTCCTCTTTTCTACTTGCTAAATCTTCACTGACTTCTTGAACCGCTTCAACGGTTACTGTAACATTTACTTCAGTGTCTTTAAAATCGGACGGTATATCTAAATGTAAGATTCCATCTCTACCAATCTGAGAACGTAGTTTAATTGTTGGCATATTAAAACCTCGTATATTCTTATCCTTTTGCCCCTTTATAAGCAGTAAAACGTAGTAAAACGTAGGGCGCGTTAGAATACAAAAATTGCTGCTTTGACTCGAAGGTGACAATCCGTCGTAAAACACCACCTCTCATCAACATTTACTCATACCGGCGGTTACGTTTGCGGATAATCCAGAGGATAAACCAGATAACGAGGACAAGTAGAGCTATTTTTGACACAGGAGCCAGATATTCTTCCACAAGGGGGTAATTTTTCCCTAAAAAGTAACCTGCTGCCGTTAAAAAAACGACCCAGAGGGTCGTGCCGATGGTGGAGTAAACTAAAAAGGGAATCATCGCCATGTGATTCATCCCGGCGGGTAGGGAAATCAAAGTTCGTACTCCGGGGACCAAACGACAGAGTAAAACCGCTTTACTGCCGTGACGGTTAAACCATTGATTAGCTTTTTGAATATCTTTAGCGGAAACGGTAATCCATTTGCCGTATTTATCGGCTAGTTTTTCAATTTTTTCCTCATCCACAACCCGACCGAGATAATACCAAGGTAGCGCTCCGATGACCGTACCAAAAATCCCCGCTACCACTGCCGGAATAAATTCCATTTGTCCCTCATGGACGGTAAAACCCGCCAGGGGCATAATTAATTCCGAGGGAATGGGAGGAAAAAGATTCTCTAAAAACATTAATAGGGCTATGCCTAAATAGCCCATAGAAGTCATTGTATTTGTAATCCATTCAGTCATATTTTTTGAGGATTTAGAAAACAGTTTAAAAGTAAAAAAAGGGAGTGGGAAGTAGGAAGTAGGAATTATGAATTATGAATTATGAATTATGAAGTGGCGGGTACTGACTCCTGACTCCTGACTCATGACTCCTAACTCCTGAAAACTGAAAACTGAAAACTGATAACTGATAACTGATAACTGAAAACTGATAACTGATAACTGATAACTGATAACTGATAACTGATAACTGATAACTTATATTAGGTTCCGGAAGTCCAGGAGTTGATATATTCTAATTGGGCTTCGGTGAGAGTATCGATTTCAATCCCCATGGCTTGCAGTTTCAAGCGGGCGATTTCTTGGTCTAATTCGTAGGGAATCGAGTAGATGCCGGGGGCCAATTTACCTTGATTTTTAACCAAGTATTCTACACCGATCGCCTGGTTAGCGAAACTCATATCCATAACGGCGCTAGGATGACCTTCGGCGGCTGCCAGGTTAACTAGGCGACCTTCACCGATAACAACGACGGATTTACCGCTTTTTAGTCTATATTGTTGGGTAAAGTTGCGAACTTCCTTGACATTATCGGCTTTTGCCCCTAAAGCTTGCAGGTCGATTTCAATATCAAAGTGACCGGAGTTGGAAACAATCGCCCCATCTTTCATCAGGTCAAAATGTTCGGCCCGGATAACGTGCTTGTTACCAGTAACGGTGATGAAGATATCGCCTTCCTTGGCGGCTTCATCCATGGGCATAACCCGGAAACCGTCCATCGCCGCTTCAATGGCACGCACGGCGTTAATTTCGGTGACAATTACATTAGAGCCTAAACCTTTGGCCCGCATAGCGACACCTTTACCACACCAACCATAACCAGCCACAACCACGGTTTTACCGGCGAGGAGGATATTGGTGGCGCGAATGATACCATCAAGGGTAGATTGACCTGTACCGTAGCGATTATCAAAGAAATGCTTGGTTTCTGCGTCGTTAACGTTCATTGCGGGGAAGGATAATACCCCGGCTTTGAGCATGGCTTGCAAACGGACGATACCGGTGGTAGTTTCTTCGGTAGTACCGATAATGTCGGGTAATTGGTGACTTCTTTCTTTAACTAGGGTGGCTACCACATCACAACCATCATCGATGATAATCTGGGGTTTATGATCGAGGGCGATTTGAACGTGACGGTGATAGGTGTCGTTATCTTCCCCTTTGATTGCATAAACGGGGATGCCGTAATCAGCGACTAAACAAGCGGCCACATCATCCTGGGTGGAAAGGGGATTACTAGCAATTAGTAACGCATCGGCGCCACCGGCTTTGAGTGCGATGGCCAAATTAGCGGTTTCGGTGGTAACGTGACAGCAAGCGACTAAACGCAGTCCAGCAAAGGGTTTTTCGATGGCGTAACGTTCGGCTAATTGACGCAAAACGGGCATTTCCCGTCCGGCCCATTCGATGCGCTGTTTGCCGATGGGGGCTAAACTAATATCTTTGATGTCGTATTTCTGTTGAACTGGTGTTGCTACCATAAGGGGTTTTCCTTAAATACAAGCCTAGGCTATTGGTTAATTTAACTTAACATTGTCCGGGGATTTTGGCCAATGTCAAGCTTTTCACTGGTTTTTTATATAGGAAAAAGTTATCAATCCCTCGCTGACCTATCCAGAACTCAGTACATTGTCTCTATTTTGGGTAATTATATAGTACAAATAAACTATTATGTAGCTCAATTAAGCTAGAAATCTCTATCTCTTGATGATAAGATGAACTGATAGGCGACAAACTGACAGGCATTAATCCCAAGATAATCCAGTGGGCAAGAGAAAGGACGACATATTCTCTTGAGTCTGTGGCGGTCAAGTTTAAAAAAGATGTTTCTGTTATCGAGAAATGGGAGCCAGGAGAGGACTTTCCTGCTTATAGTCAATTGGAAAAGTTAGCAGAAATATATAAACGTCCTCTCGCTTTATTCTTTTTCCGAGAACCTCCCCTAGAAGCGGAGGAAAAACAAGAATTTAGAACTTTGCCAGACTTTGAAATCGAAAATTTGGCTGCCGATACTATCTATGCTTTACGACAAGCAAAAGCGTCGAGTTCGTTTTCATCCTTTAACTACCAGCATAGAAGACAGTGGTTATCTCATAACTCACCATTAAGATAACTGCTATAAGTATCGTCCGGGGTTTGACTCGGTGTCAAAACAAGTTTCAGCTAATTTAATTAAAGTGGTTCGATTAATCTTCCCTTGGGGACTTTTTGGTATCTCTGGTAATTTTATCCAATGTTTCGGCAGTTTATAATTGACTAATTTATCTTTAATCTGGGATTGAATAATTGTCTGGCATATCTGAGAGTTGACGGGTACATAAAAAGCCACAATTACCTGTCCCCATCGAGAATCTGGCAATCCTAAAACCACCACATCTTTAACTAAATTAGTTTGTCTAATGGCAGTTTCTACCTCAAAAGGATAAACATTTTCTCCTCCGGTAATTATTTTTTGACTATCGCGGCCAATGATATATAAATAACCACTTTCATCCAAGTAACCTAAATCATCGGTCTCGAAGTAGCTTGCTTGATTAAGATGGGGATAATAACCTAAAAATAAAGATTTCGCTTCAATAATAATTTTCTGGTTATCGGGATTAATTTTTATCTGAGCATGGGGTAATAGCTGTCCACTACTATTATTGCCTCGTCGAAAATCTTCTGGTTTAAGAGTGACAATTTGTGAGGCAGTTTCCGTCATTCCATAGGTGGGAGACAGAGGAATATTATATTCTCTAGCTTTTTCTAGTAAAGATGGCCATGCAGGGGAACCTCCTAGTAAAACTGTTTTAAAATTGGCTAACCATCGAGGATCATTTTCTAGAAAAAATTGTAATTGAGTGGGAACTAAGGAGATAAAATAATCTTGAAGATTGAGAGTATTTATGCGCTTTTGCTTGATTTTATGGTAAGGAATAACAGCAAAATATCCCCCTGTTAAAAAACTTCTTAGAAACTGCATTAAACCACTAACATGATATAAGGGCAGTAAGCAAAAAGAGTTAACCTGCTTGACTTGAAAATATTCAGAAAAACCTTTGACAGAAGCAGTTAAAGTTAACCAGTTATGGATAGCAAAGCGAATTTTTCCCGATGTTCCTCCCGTGGGTATCATCAGAGAATTAGTCCCAGGATTGACAGGAGGAGAATTATAGTTAAAAACCTTGATATTTTCGCCCAAAATATAATCGGGTTGCATCAGAGAGAAAACCTGTTGCCATTCGTTAGTTTTCCAGTCGGGATTAGCTAGAAATAGGCAACTTTTGGCACTGACGGCAGCCAAGAATATCGCTAAGAATTTAATGGGATTGCCTTCGGACAGAAGTATAGTTAATCGAGGATTATCTGCGGCGATAAATTGCCGAGAATAGGAATGATATAATTGATAAAATTTCTGGCTATTGTATCCATATAACCAATCTTTTTGACTGAGATATGCTAATTGTTTGCTGATGTCTTCCACAGTTTTTCTAACCAATCGGGGTCACTATTATTAAACCATTGTTGCACACCAAAACCTAAAGCCCGCTCCTTTCTGGGGTATTCTTGGGCTAGACGTAAAGCGGATTTTCTGCCGATATTAGTTTCTAAAACGGAGGAAAATACTAAATCTAAGGGATATTTTCCCCAGAGATTTCTTAACCCTTGTATTGAACCAGTAATAGCAGGTTTAATCACAAAAATTCCCCGCCATCCCTGTTGATAACATTCCTCTATTTGTCGAAGATTGGCCACCGATTCATCTAAAGCAATCCCCGTGGTAAAATCTTGACTTAATTGCAACATTTCCGCTAATTGAGATGGGGGTAAAGGTTGTTCGATAAATTCAATTATTTTAGATTCATCGGCAATTTTTAACCAGATTCTACTGTCAGTAATACTTAATCCCCCATTGGCATCTAAACGCAATTTAATTTCCCTGGGTAATCGGGTAATTAATTTTTCAAATAAGTTTAACTCTTGCTTGAGAGAATTGACTCCAATTTTCCATTTATAAGTATTAGTTTGATTGGCGGCTAAAATATCATCCAGACAGGGAAATACTGCCGCACCAGTGGGCAATAAATAACTATAATTTTTCGGTTCTAATTCTATTGATTGATTTTCTATACTTAAATCTTCTAAAGCTGATTCAAAGGCAAATTGACAAGCGGGAAATTGTTCAGGAATAGAAAAAATTGAATTTATTGATAGGGGATTTTCGAGACTTTGACAAAATAATATTGCTGCCGATAATGTTTCCGAACCAAATTCAGGTAAAGGAGCAATTTCTCCCCATCCAATACGTCCATCTTCAGCTTCTAAGCGAATAATAATTCCTTCCCTAATTTGCCATAGTCTGTGATGGGTTTGTAGGGGACGCAGCAAAGGACGCTGATAAACACGAAATTGCCAGAAATACATGATTAACTATAAGTAGTCGTGAAAAATTAATTTTCTAGTTGAGATAGGAGACCTTTTAGTGTTCAGTAATCAGTGAAAGGCTGCAGCTCAATTTTATAGAAATATCTATATCATATTTTGGGCTTGTAAGTAAGTAATCTCAATTAATTGTTAGGGAGGCACAATTATTTTTAGGATGAGTTAGCGGTAGCTTAACATGAGCAGGCGTTGGGTTTCATGCTTCAAACCAACCTACGTTCTTTATAGAGTTTGTCAGCGAAACGTTTTTTGTCTTAAAGTCCAGACAACAGGTTTCTCCGAGAAACCCGTTTTCTAGGTATTGACGGTTGTTGGGTTCATGAGCTGCCTAACGCACCCTACAAGCTGTATTAAGATTAAACTAATACAAGTATATCAGAGGCGGTAAGAGTGGGTTTAGAACTAAGAGTTGCAATTTGAATGGCTGCTATTGTACCTGTCCCGTCCCCATCAAAAAATAGGTCTCCAGTAATTGTATT
>NZ_JADBTB010000112.1:0-19464 GCF_020246405.1 Microcystis sp. M083S1 | reverse complement strand
TAGACTTTTTTGACCTCAAAAAGTGCCGACCATTGGAGGGATCGGGGGTAAAATTCAGGTACTTTTTCCCTGAAAATTAGGTAACTGACTACCTCAAAATCGGTAAAACCCTACACCCCACACCCCACACCCTGCCCCCACGAAAAACTTTTTCAGCAGCCCCTAACTAGGGTGATAATTTCTATCGATAAGATTTTTGCGCCCAAAAATATTCCCCCCGGCAAAACCGAGGGGAAAGTGGCAAAAAAACTGCTAATCTAGTAGTTTAAGGCTAAGTCTTGGGATTCTTTTTTCAAGAGATTAACGAGGGTTTCATCCCCATTCTCTTGAGCGATTTGTAAACGACGTTCCAGACGACGACGAATATTGTTCAGATGGACGCTAGAAAGGGTTTCCTCTTGGACGACAATAGGGGGTTTGACAACCGGTAACGGACAAGTGTTCGGGGTGACTTGTCCAGCAAGATGAGGACGGGTGCTGTAGGCAACTCCACGATACTGACGATGCAGTTTCGGCTCTAATTGGAGCATATGGCGAGGATAATGGTGATTCCAGTCTTGACCTCGGTATTTACCCCCGATATCTCCGGTCTTCATCTCCAAGGGGAGAGAATCCCTTTCGTACTTAACTCCTCGATAGGCTAACGTCATATCACCGACTCCCTGCAATGCTTTAAAGTGACTTTAATCTCTCTTGTCGTCTCTATTTAGGGACAACAAGTTAGAAGATTTTATTTCTTATTCTGTATCTATTTTTACATTTTGCTAGGGAAATTGAAAAAACTTTATAAAAATTTAATATTTTCTAGCTGGCTATAGTATCCTTTTCCGGCTGGATGGGGTCGTCCGCCAAAAGAGCCTCTAGGGGTTTGAGGATTAATTTTGGTTGCTCGTCCTTATCGATGAGACGAATTTGAATTTGCGGGCCAGAGGTGGCTAAACGAACCACCATCCCATCGACGACGGCGGTTTTCTCGATCGGGTTGCCATTGAGAAACGTCCCATTTGTCCCTAAATTTTCCAATTCCCAATCATCGTGATCATTATGGCGGATTTCTAGGTGCCGCCTCGAAACCACAGCACTATAGAGAACCACATGATTATCCAGCGCCCTGCCGATGAGAATGGTTGACTGATCATTGTCAAATTGCCAATGTTGTAGGGGCGTGGCCTGATTGGGGTGCAAAAGAGTTAAAGTGATCACGGTGACTGTTGTCGGCACGATAGAGGCTGTGAACAGGGTAAATTCTATCATAAATGTCAGGTGAAGACCGTTCGGCTGATCTCACGGCCGAAGCCCTCAGTTTTACCGAAGCTGAAACTGTTCGACTGAGCGTTCGTCTGAGATCAGGCCGAAGTCTCACGGCCGAAGCCTTGATAATCAAAGATATAGGGTTCTAGTGTGATTCGTTCTTATCAGAAGTCTAACAGACGTGGATAGGGCAAGATAAGCGATTAAGTCGTTAGACTTAACTAAACGGAGTGCCACACTCTTGACAAAATCTTTTCGTTGCCTACTTACTCTTAAATGTTTCCGAGCATATCGCTTTCTAGCTTTGTGATAATTACGAGATTGTTTTTTACCCTTCCGGTATTTCTTCGACTTTTTCTTGTTTAATCGGTTTAGTTGTTTTTCAGCTTTTCTATAATATTTCGGACAATCAACTTGATTGCCTTCGCTATCTACTAAGAAAAACTTTAATCCGACATCAATCCCAGATGCTACTCAGTACTATAGTTCAGAGAAAATTAGTTGTCCTCGTTGCTCAACAAAGCACCTCGAAACAAGGGAAGGTAACCTATCACCATCAAGCTATTTTGCCTGTCATTGTCTCTCCTGACCAAGAATCGGTCATTTCCTTGCCGCCAGAATTTATCTCAAATGTCGGGGTGAAGACCCGAAGTGCTTAGTGCGACGGGATGAAACCCCCACCAATAGGCCAATTCAAGTCTGATACTAAATCCGGTTATTAAAGACTGATTATTTATTCCCCCTTTTGCCTTTTGCCTCTTGCATGAGTGCCTCTCCTGATATATAGCCTATACTCAACGGATTTAGTATCATAACCGATCGCACTCCCGTCCGTCGCTGTGCCTAGACGTTTTTAGCTTATTATCATTCAAATCTATCGCTGCAGCGGTAGGACTTGCATGAGGGAACACACCCTACAGCTACAGCTACTACAGGTTAGTTAGAGGAGTAAGGAGGCATGGCTTTGGGCTGCGCAAGATATGGCGCAGGCAGCGGAGTACTTCCGTCAGAAAGTGTTAAGTTTCCACCCGCAGCATCGTACCAGCCTAACATCTTATTTGAAAGAATACTTTTTCCTGATATTTTTTTGTCAGTCGAAAAAGGATGGCCGGGGGTGTACAGGCTTTTCAAGCCGTCAAATAATATTCCAGGCAAGGGATGAATCGCTAGTGGAGAGAGATAGTATTGATATCTCTGGTTAAAGTATGAAAGGAGCTGCTCTTTCTCTTTATGATCGAGTATACAAGCATAGACAATAACCTCATACATTATTGAGCTTGCGGGTGTCTTCATCATCACGTCAGATCCGCATACGATATTGTGAATTGATTCGGTCTTTATGTGCATGGGATCAAATACTCTGTCAATGGATTCAGTGCCATTCATTGATAATGATATATGTGTACATGAATCAGATAGACCAACCCGAAAGTAAAGTAGATTTGGTTTATTCCCAAGTACGAATAAGAAAGGCCTTCTGGTTGATACGCATTTTCCTTTGATCGTAATATCTACAAAAACCGAATTTGCATTGAATCCTACCGAGACTTTGTTCATAGGATCACTGCCAAAATCAAGCAGGTATTGATCTTGAGGTGTAGTTATTGGATCACAATGCGAAAAGAGTACAGCACCTGAAACTCCTTGTAGATGAAGCAGTGGAGACTCCTGAAGCCTGATTTGATTTTCGATAGATGAAAGAATATCATCAAACGTCAACAAGGTTATTCTTGAATTTCTATTCCTAACAATTTCGTCGTGAACCCAATGTTTATCAAGCGAATCATCTCTTGATGCCACAAGTATGCTATGTACTTGTCTCTGAACGGTGATCCCATACTTTGTCTTCATAAAGTTTCGATTATCCGTCTCCTCAAAAAAGAGTGAATACTCATTGCATTGAGAGATGTATGACTCAAAATCTCGATAGAAAGTCCTACGCCGGTTTTTCTGTGTATGGACTTTAATATCTGGCCTCTTGAGTTCAAAGACAAACCAGCTACCGCTACAGTCTCTTGCCAAGAAGTCAGGGATGTATTCCTCTCCTTCAATGTTGATTGAGCAAGGGTGAGGTATTTCCTCCGAAAAACCAAGTACAGAGAATATCATCCGGTTATTTTCAAACCACTTTTGGTAATGTTCTTCTTTCTGATTCGGCGCTTCTACAAGTGCCAACAAGGACTCATGAAGCTCCTTTAGGGATTTGATAAGCATGAATGACTATAAAGCTAGTGGTAAGCAAGCGCTGCTGAGATTCTAATTTTTCCGCAAGGTTGCAGCACCAATTGTTCAATCTGACTGCACTTCGTAACAAAAATTTACAACTCGATCATAACCGATCGCACTCCCGTCCGTCGCTGTGCCTAGACGTTTTTAGATTATTATAGCGGTTCTCACATCTATGTGGCACAATTAAACCTTTGCTGATTAAGCTTTTCAACATCAATAATGTACCTCTTGCGAACAGGAAACGCTATATCATTTACTTGAATCAATGAAATTTTCTTCGGAGAGCTTGGTATTCTTCTGACTCTGGCGAAGGACCCGTAACAACGGCTTCGATGAATTCGTCTGGTGGCTTATACTGGTGTTCCACAACGTAATGATAGATGAGTGTAGGCGCAGCGTAGATGGCAGATTGGCCAATCACACGGAGCTCGCCAGTTCCGATGTTGAGCCAATGAGTCTTTTCCCCATATCGTGGTACGCACCATTGTTCATAGGAAATGTCACGGCACAATTCGCATACATGAAACCCACGAGCAATATTAACGATGTATTCGTCCAGACAGAGTTGGAACAGTGTATCCTTGAACTCTTGAGAAGTTTCCCCCTTTGAATAGGATTTGTTGCCGCTGAGCCAACCAACATTGAGAGTGGTTAGCATACGCTCACCTCTTAGTACAGGCGGTTCATGCCTGGCAAAATATTCGTAGGGAGTCAGGTCTTTATAGTAGGTCATCGCAGTCTTTCGAATTCCTTTAGCTAGATTGCTGACAATCAGCCGAAATAACATCAGCTTTTCCCCGAAGATTGTGGCACCAATTGTTCAATCTGACTGCACTTCGTAACAAAAATTTACAACTCGATCATAACCGATCGCACTCCCGTCCGTCGCTGTGCCTAGACGTTTTTAGCTTATAATCATTCAAATCTATCGCTGCAGCGGTAGGACTTGCATGAGGGAACACACCCTACCAGATCTGCACTGAGTTCCGTTGTTGCCTTGTTAGGATTAGGAGGATTAGGGTTAGTCTCTAGCCTGACCAAGCGAAAATAGAAATAGTAGGGTGAGCATTGCCCACCTTACCGCTTTTTCGGTCATAATAAATCCGAATTAGGGCGAACTGTAGTAGAATAGAAATCGAACCTCTTAAGCAGGGTTTATAAGGATGTCCAGACGAGACGATCTACATTTATCATTACGTCATACTTTAGAAAAAGAGGGTTGGAAAATCACTGATGATCCTTTAATTCTAACCTTAGAAAAAACCTTGCTTAAAGCTGATTTAGGAGCAGAAAAGTTTTTTGCTGCGGAAAAAGAAGAACGTAAAATTGCCGTAGAAATCAAAGACTTTGATACGCCTTCAGTTATCAGTGAATTAGAAAAAACAATAGGACAACTTCAATTATACCAATGGGCTTTAGATTCACAAGAACCTGAAAGAAAACTTTTTTTGGGCATTAGTCAAGCGGTTTATTTAAAACACTTCAAAAAAGCTATTTTCCAACTGGTTATTAAACGTAATAAAATCAATTTAATTATTTATAATCCTCAAAAGGAGATAATTTGCGAATGGATAACACAGTAAATTATGCCGATATTCTGACTCAAGTTATCAGAAAAGAGTCGGCGATGCAACCTCGATTACAAACCCTTAAAATTACCCCAGTTTGTGATCCAGAATCAGGCAACTTTTTAATAATTATGACTGGTTGGGAAAAAGAAGCGTGGATTAATACAATTTTATTTCACGCTCGTTTATTGAAAAATAAAATTGTTATTGAAGATGATAATCTTGAAGAAGGATTAACAACCAATTTAATTCAAGCTGGGATTCCCCCAGAAGATATTATTACTGGACTTTCCCTAGAGTAAGGCAGGCATTACCCACCTTAGCGATATCGCAATGAATGTTAGGAAAAATTATCTAAATGCTTCAATTCTATCTAAATAGACATTAACTAATTTATGTTCAATAACCAAAGCTTCAACTTCTGGCCAAATACGAGCTAAAAACTGATGAAATTCTCGTTTTCGTATATTGCCAACACGGAGATGTACTACTTTTGGTGGGGAAAAATCTAGCATTAGTCTATCAGAAAAGTCTGTATCTTTCGTAACAATAACCAGTTTTTTATCCTTTGCATATTGCTAAATTTCCGTATCCCTTGGACTTCTCCCTAAAAATGATCGGTAAAGATGGAGTAAACAGGATTTTAGCTGGTAAATTTTCATCAAAGAAAAAACCATTCATGCAATTTTTCTGACTTCATAGTGATTCGCCATCAATCTTGCTGCAAATTGCATACAGGCATAAATATCTTCTCGATTCAGAGAAGGATATTCTTCAAGGACTTCTTCAATAGAATCCCCTGCTCCCAAAAATTCCATAACTGTTTGCACCGGAATTCGGGTTCCAGCTATAACAGGTCTTCCATTACAAATATCTGGATGAATCTGGATGCGACTTTCCATTAAGGTTTTGTTACCTCTTTGATGACCTTAAGTAAACTTATTATACCCTTTCATGGTAATAGGTGAGGATGTTGGGTTTCCTTAAAATCGATCGCTGCAGCGGTAGGACCCGCATCAGGGAACGCACCCTACCAGAGCGGCGATCATACTATTCCCAAGTTAGAGTTATACCTTCTAGGTTACATACTCTCTGGATAGTTTCCAGTTTACTCTCAGTCAATTTCCCAAATAGGTGAACTCTCATTTTATGCTTGGGATAATACTGTCCATAACTCTTGATTTGCCCGATCGCTGATTTCCAGCCTTTTGTATTTTTAACTTCAATTATTTCAGTATTAGTTAAGACATCTATTCTACCTACCTTATCAATGTAAACCTCGGTTTTTCCTCCTAATTCCCCAGCCAGTTTGTCCCGATACCAAGCCTCTGTACCCTTTACAGGAGTATTTATCTCCGGCTCAATAACTATGCCATTAACCTGATTAATAAAGTCCCGAATTGCTCCTCTTACTAATTTTTGAGCAGCATTGGGGGACTGTCTTTTCCGTTTAGCCATTGCTTACTCAGTGAATAATTTAGAAATCCCATATCCAGCTAAACCAATTACTGCTCCTACTGCCGCTACGGGAGCCATCGTCACTGCAACTGCCGTCCCCCCTACTGCTAATCCCATACCTCCAACTAATGCTGATATACCGGCTCCAGCACCCGCACCAATTGCCGCTGCTCCAATTGCCGTTGCGTCTTGCTCTTCTATTGCTTTTTTGGTTCCGTAAACTGCCGTGCCAACCACTGCTCCTGCCGCTGCTACTGGAGCCATACCGACTCCTAGAGCAGTTCCTCCTACAGCCAGTCCCATACCGCCAACCACTGCCGATGCACTAGCTCCAATCGCTGTACCCACTCCCACTGAAATCATTGCTTCTTGAACTTCTTCTGGCTTATTTTTGTCCGTCATTATTTTTTGCCTCATTAGCTTTGGGTAATTATGAAACTCTAGCATAAGACAGACAAGCCGTTAACCACAACAAGCCAGGCGTTAAGGCGCATAAGTGCCAGTCAGGTGCATACGGTTGTTAGCTGGCTTCCGGTATTGCCAGCCACTGATTGTCTGAGATTTCCAAGGTTTTGAAACAACAGCGAAACGCTTTGCCTATCGGGCTGCAGGCATACACTCCGATTTGGCAATCGTCGGCTATCTTGTGTAAGTGTGTGATCCGCATTTGCAGCCAAGCCTGCCCATCATAAGAATTCTCTAGCAGAAAATCGCTCCCCCGTTTACTGATGCGATACCACATTTCGCGGTATCGTGAAGAAATGTCTTGCGTTGCCCAATCAGAATATCCCAAATTGGTCACCACAGAACCAAGCCGACTAGTTTGTTCGCTTTCATATTCCGTGGAAACTTTTATCCAATTCTGACTGTCAATCCGCACCATTAGGCCACATTGATCATATTTTTCCCGAGGCTGAAATTCTACTTGGGTCATTAGGGAAAAATCCCCAACTTGTCGCATCAATAAGCAATGCCCATCATCTCTTTGAAAACCATAGTGCGTGTTTTGCCAAAAATCAGTTTTTTCATCTGTAGAAATTTCCAAGCCATTACCCAAACGATAATGCGTCGGCTCGTTGAGCCAGTAAAAATCATCTGACAATGCTGGCTGTAAAAAATTTTCACTAAGTCGCATAATATCGCTCCTAATCAGATACATCGTGATATTACGAGGCCAGCTAACCATTGATTATACAGAAACTTTCCGAATAACCAAAGTAGGAATATATGGAAACTTTCGACATATCACCCCGTTTTGTGGATTTCTGACAATCAGCTGAGATACAAAGAACTTTTCAGCGACCATAGCACCAATTATAATTCTTGAGGTAACTGAGCAG
This sequence comes from Microcystis sp. M083S1, assembly GCF_020246405.1. Taxonomy (NCBI): domain Bacteria; kingdom Bacillati; phylum Cyanobacteriota; class Cyanophyceae; order Chroococcales; family Microcystaceae; genus Microcystis; species Microcystis sp. M083S1. Next base: position 11,618 of record NZ_JADBTB010000112.1, on the reverse strand, counting down.
ACTAACTAAAAGTTGCCATGGCGGAGCAAATTCTTTCTCTACTCCTGTACTTAATTGTCATTTTAACGGCTTTTTGGTTTATTAGCCCCCAAAAAAAGCCCCGTAGTCATCCCGCCTATCATCTTGCTTGTTTACTAGAAGATGCTCCTGAAAGCTCTTTAAAGGGTCAATTTTATCCCCTGGCTACTCCCTTGGCTACCCCGATCACCTGTACTGTTCCGCAGGTGTGGCGCAGTGTATATAGGCAGTCTCTGGCAAAACCGGATGTTAATTATTGGCAATGGCGCGGTATGCCCGAAAATGAGCAGTTTTGTCGGGAATTACGGGAATTATTGCGATTAAATCCGGCTAGAGGTTACGCTAAGGAAATTCTCGAAAGTCTCGCCTTGGCTCAAGATCCTTTTTATCATCTCTACTGGGATCTAAAAGCGATCGCTAATGGTAACTTTAACACTATTGGCACTAATAAACTAGCTGAGGGCAGATTTGCCAGGCGAGATTTGCGAACTCATCAGCAGATGCGGAGGGATTTTCGTCAATGGCATTTACAAGCTTGTGAACAGTTGGGAAAAGATCGGGTTAAAGCGGTTTATCGGGTGTGTTATGGGTCAGATTGGTCATTAATCGCCCAAATTCTCTATCCTTCGCCCCGTTCCTTGGCCGTGATGATTATAGAGTCGGCTAATCCCGTTTGGTGGCGAGTTTTGGGGATTACTCCTTTTAGCACCACTAACCGGATTGAGAATAATTATAAAACTCTCTTGTGTTATTGGCATCCCGATCGCAATTCCCATCCCAATGCGACAGAAATCACCGCCCATCTTAATCGCGCCTACGATTGTTATCAAAGTTTTCAGGAGATGAGCAGTCAAGATAATGCACCTTTGTGGACGAAAATCCGTCGCTGGATTCCTTAGACTTGACTCTAGTTTTTGCCTTGACTTTTTCCTTAACGAAAGAATGTTAGTCTAGGAACAATTTATGACCACGCTTGCACTCTCAGGGTAATGAATCTAGTGCTTTTAAACAATCGCTACCAAATTGTTAGCACCCTTGCTAGGGGGGGATTTGGGGAAACTTATATCGCTATCGATACGAATATGCCTTCTCAACGGCGCTGTGTGATTAAAAAATTGCAGCCGGCTATTCAAAGTGAGGAGATGCCAGAATGGTTAAAAGAACGTTTTCAGAAAGAAGCAAGCGTTTTAGAGGAATTGGGAGAGCAAAATCGCCAAATACCCCGTTTATACGGTTATTTTGCCCAAGATAATCATTTCTATCTGGTGCAGGAATGGATTGAAGGGGAGACACTAACCCAAAAACAGCAACGACAGGGAAATTTATCTTCCTCAGCAGTGCGGACGATTTTAGAGAATTTACTGCCTGTTATTGATTTTATTCACAGTCGCCGCATTATTCACCGGGATGTGAAACCCGATAATATTATCTTAAGAAATAGTGATAATTTGCCCATTTTGATCGATTTTGGGGTAATGAAAGAAGCAGTGGCCACCTTACTCGATCCTACGGGAAAAAGTGCCTATTCGATCGCCCTTGGCACCCCCGGTTATATGGCTTCGGAACAGGCTGCCGGGAGACCGGTCTTTTCTAGTGACCTTTACAGCCTAGGCTTAACGGCGATTTTTTTATTAACGGGAAAAACTCCTCAATATCTAGAAACTGACTCGCGCACGGGGGAAATTCTCTGGCGACAGGAGGCAGAAAATGTTAATCCTAATTTAGCTATGGTAATCGATCGAGCGATCCGTTTTCATCCCCGGGATCGGTTTGCTACTGCCAGGGAAATGTTAGCAGCTTTGGCAGAAATGTCCCCCGATTTGTCCACCCAACCGACTATCGCGGTTTCTCCCCATAGTCCCCGATTAAAGTCCTCTACACCCCCAAAACCAACCGTCTCCCCCACTGTGGTTATTCAACCCAATTCTGGGGAAAAAAAGAATACTTGGCTGTGGATTTTGCTGATTTTTGCGGTGACAATTGGGGCTTTTGCCCTAGGATATCGGGGATTTATGGCTATTTTTCCCAAAAATGAGCAAATTAAACCATCACCAACCCCTGAACCTTCTCCTAGTCCTGAAATCATTCCTCCTCCCTCCCAAGATTTTCCCCCTATCCGACGACCTTCTCGTCAACGGACTCCCATTTATTCCCCGACTCCCACTCCATCCCCTACTCCCACCCCAGAGGTGATTCCTAGTCCAGAAGCGACTCCAGAATTAACTCCTAGTCCCACCCCAGAAGAAGTAATTCCTATTCCTGTTCCTCTTCCTGAAACAGATCCGAGTCCTCAAGTTTCTCCCCTTCCTTCCCCTTCGCCTTCGCCTTCTCCTTCGCCTTCTCCTGTTCCAGAGGTGATTAATCCCCCGGTTAATGAGGATAAAATTGAACCGATCGCTCCTCCTGTTTTATCACCTTCTCCTCCTGAAGAAAATAGTAATTAATAGAGGTTCTTCGTTACTTAGTCTGGTTCGATAGGGTGGCATAAATCGATTAAATCCGTATCTGGTAAGAGTTCCATTGATTAGTTACTTCTAGAGCGAAAACAATTGACAAAAATCGCTAAATGTCTTTCTCTATAAGGGTTTCATCCCTTATAACCCCCGTTCATTGCATAGCACAAACCGAAGAACCTTAATATTTGCATAACAATTCCCGAAGAGCCATAAATAAGAGGAGTTATTGATAATGAGTCCACATCCGTATAACTTTGACAACTTTACTCTTCTGGAATAACCTGATAAACCAAACGATGCTGACAGAACAAATTAAACCTTTAGCCAAGCAAAAATATCCACTGCTGATATTGACCAACGTTCTAATCCTTTAATCACTGCTAAAGGCTCATTATTTCCTTCAGTTGCAATATGTACTTTCGGTAATCCTGTTTGAAAAACGGTGACTGACTTTGCTGAAGGATCAATCAACCAACCTAATTCTGTTCCTTGTTGTAAACAGAAAATAATCTTTTCCATCACTAAGGTAACAGATTGTTCGGGAGACATAATTTCAATAATCCAATCGGGATAACGTAAAAATTGATCAGCTATTTCTCCATCTAGATCTCTTGGCAAATTCTCCCAACGAATCACCGCAATATCTGGTACAATTGAACGTTCTGCAAAAGTACAACGCAATTCAGGTAGAGCATAAGCTAATTTTTGAGGTTTAGTCTGTTGATTAATGGCAGAGGCTAACTCAAATTGTAAGATGCTGTGTTTTCCTTTGGGCATAGGTTTTTGAGTGACAATTCCATGATAATATTCCCTAGCAGGCTTAGTTTCTGGAAGGGCAAGAAATACTTCGAGGGAAAGAGCTTGTTTATCTTCTATTGTGGCAAACATTAATTGATTTCTCCGATCTTGAGTTGTTTTCTATTATAAGCTCCTGACTCCTTACTCTCAGGTAAGTTTTTGATTTTTACCATAAGTCTAATCTAAAAATACGGGTTTTTCTTTAAGCTCTAGCACGAAAAATTTGATTAGCCGTGAGGTTTAACTCTGGAAAAACCCCTGAAATAAGACGTTGATCCTGTTTAAATAAATTACCTTGATATTCTCCATCGATTAATTGATAGATAGAAATGGTGGGTTCTTTGGGGCTGCCGATATATCGGGACGAACCTTTGGCTAAATAATCGATAATCCAATATTCGGCAATTCCTAATTGTTCGTAGTCGTCGAATTTTTTCAGATAATCATCTCGCCAATTGGAACTGACAATTTCAATAATTAATTTAGCTGATGTTGCCAGAGAAATTGAGGAAGCGGTTTCCCAATAGGGATCGTTAACTAGATTTTCTCTGTCTAAGATAATAATATCGGGTAGATAACCTGTATGGGGGCGAAGGGGTTTTACTGCGGCAGTATTGGGGATAAAATAGGGCAATTGCCGTCTTCTAATCTCCAATCCTAACTCCATGCTTATAAAACCGCCAATTTCTTCGTGTTTTCCGATCGGTCGCATCATGGCCGATAATTTTCCTGCGATTAATTCGTATTGTTGTCCATCATCGGGATATTGATTAATATAGTCATCAAAAGTCAAAAATTGGGGGATAGTTTGGGTTGTGGTCATGGCAGTTAGAGGAATAAGAGAGATGATTTTTCAAGATTCTAACTCGATTAACGACGTTGCCACCAAGTCAATCCAGCTAGGGTAAATCCCCCTAAAGGCATCACTACCATCGCTATCCAAAAAATAGCGTTAGCTTGCAGGGGATTTAAATTAATTCTTCTATTTTCTGGTTCCTTGGCCCGGATAGATAAGGTGGCTGTTTCACCACTGGCTAACCACTGCACAGAATTTAAAAATATATCTCCGTTTAACTGTTGTTCAAATAGTCCATCGCTGGCAAAGCTGGCATTACCAATCACGATTAATTTACCTTTTTTTCCCGTCAGAGCAACTCCTAGATCAAAGGGGCCAGCTAAATCTTTTTCAGGGTTAAACTGGAGATTCTGATCATTTAAATCACTCTCAGCCCACATTTTATCATTAGTAATCATTAAAGATACGGCTTCAATTCCTTCGATGGGAACGGTGGCGATGGGACGAGCAAAGGGAAAGATAGAAATACCGTTAGCAAAATCCCGGGTAATGGGATGATTACCGTAATTGGTAATAATGGGACTAGCCGGACCTAAACCAATGATTTCCCCGGCACCAGAAGCATCAATAATAATCCGATTATCTAGTTTCACACCCCAAGGGGTTAATAAGGGTTCTAATCCGGTTTCGGTTTGAGGGTCAATCATTAATAAAATTTTGCCCCCTTGCTCAAGATAGTTTTTTAAAGCGGTGACTTCTTGGGGAAATATTTTTCTTTTGGGACTGGCAATAATAATGACATCGGCATTATTGGGAATGGTGGAACGTTCCACTAGATTAAGTGGTTCTACTTGATAACCTTTTGCTTCTAAACTATTGACTGCTTGTCCTAAACCCCCTTGAGGTTCTTTGATGGCATTTTCTCCATGACCTTGCAGAAAGTAAGCGGTTAGAGTGCGATCGGTTTTAGCGGTTTCGATGGCGTTACTCAATTTCGCTTCGGTGAGACTTTCCTCTTCACTAATAGTTTTCAGGGGTTGTTTTTTTTCACCATACTGTAGATAGACTCTGGCTAGATTATCATTGGCTAGTTTTTTAAATTCCTGAGCGATATTGGGTTTTTTCTCCGGGTTAACTATTTCGTACTGAAATTGGGGGTTTTTGCGTTGATAATTGGCTAAAAGTTCCTCTTCGTTGCCACTGATTCCCCGGGTTGAAAAAATCCAGACTTTGACGGGTTTTGACAGATTGGTTAATAGTCTTTCGGTTTGGGGGGATAAACTAAAGATTTGGTTTTCGGTTAAATCAACTCTATAGGGATAACGGATGGCGAGAAAGTTAATTAAACCGATAACGCTGAGGACAATAATAGTAGTAATGAGGGTTTGAGCGCCGGTGCGGGTACTTCTTTTTTGCCAAAATTCTTTGGCAGTGATTACTAATAACAACAGCCACCCTAGAAACAGAATAGCCCCGGCAATTAATAACCCCAGAGAGAGGGATGACCATTGACCGGAGATTAACCCCACGGTTAAGCCGGCACTAGCCAGAAAGAGGGCGGGTATATAGAGAAATTTACCGTATTTTTGCCAGGATATCATAGTTAGTTTCTTTGATAACGGTCCGCTTCGATCGATTGAGTAGTTAGGAAGATTCCCAGCAGAATATAACTGAGGAGGATGACTAAACTACTACTGTCAAAAATTCCCCGCACGAAATTGTTAAAGGGTTGATACCAAGATAGATGGGAGAGTAATTCTTTCAGGAAAAATCCGATCTGTTCTCCCACTTCTCCTCCGATGCGATCTCGAAAGAAGGTTTCGGCATTGTTAGCAATGACATCCAGTATCCAGATAAATAAGATGGTGATAAAGGTGATGATGTAAGCCAGGATAGAACTATTGGTGAGGGAAGAAATAAACATTCCGATGGCTAGGATGGCCGCTGCCAGTAAAATTAATCCTAGATGAGCTAGTAAAATACTGGCTATATTCACCGGGGGAACTGCGCTACTAAAAACCACTATTTCATAAATCCAGAGGGGGGTAATCATCACGGTAAAAAAGGCCAGCACTCCCAATAATTTACCGATGGCTATACTCCAATTGGTCAGGGGGGAAGTGGCTAAAAGTTCTAGGGTTCCCTGTTTTTTTTCCTCTGCGTATAATCCCATAGACAGGGCTGGCAAAATTACCAACAATAAAGAGGATAAAATTATACCGATGAAAGTGGTCATAAATTCAGATACCGTATCTCTGGCTACCAGAAATCCCGATTGTTCTTGGATACTAACATCGAGAATAATGCCGTAGAGAAGGGAGTTAAAGAAAAATCCCGCTACTAACCAAAATATGCCCATAATGATATAGGCATTGGCGGCGGTAAAATAGCTTTGAAATTCCTTGCGAAAAATCGCCCAGATATTATTGATCATGCCTCTCCTCTTGCTGGTTACTTTCCCCGCTGCCGATTACTTCCAGAAAGATATCTTCTAGGGTTTTGCGGGTGCGACGCATTTCTAATAGGTTATAACCATTGTTGACAACTATTCTAGCAAGTTCTGCCCCTAGGTTTGTTCCCACTTGACCAACAATTTTAAGCAGGTTATCGCCGACTTTTGCTGCTTGCTCGACTTGCGGCAGTTGTTGAAGGATTTCTAGCAGGGAATCCCTATCACCCTCGATCTCAATTTCATAACTGGAACCGGCAGGGGTAGCGGTAGTAATATTATTGGCCACGATGCGACCCCGATTAATAATTGTCGCTCGATCGCAGGTAATACTCACTTCTGGCAAAATATGAGTGGAGAGAATAATTGTATGTTCTCCCGCTAAACTTTTAATCAGATTTCTCACCTCGATAATCTGTTTCGGATCCAATCCTACTGTCGGTTCATCTAAAATAATTACCGGTGGATCGTGTACGATCGCTTGGGCAATTCCCACACGCTGTTTATAACCCTTGGATAACTTGCGGATAATAACTTTTCTTTTTTCTAGTAACTGACATTTGCTTAAAACTAAATCTACCCGCGCTTTTCTATCCCCCGATGAGATGCCTTTAATCCGTGCGACAAAATCGAGAAAACTTTCCACGGTCATCTCCGGATACAAGGGGGGATTTTCGGGAAGATAACCAATGCGACGACGCACTTCTAAGGATTGTTGATGCACATCATATCCTGCTATCCTTGCTGTTCCTGTGGTGGCAGGAATATAACCGGATAAAATCCTCATGGTCGTGGTTTTTCCCGCTCCATTGGGTCCTAAGAAACCGAGAATTTCTCCTTTTTCTACGGTAAAATCTACGTCACTTATTGCCGTGGTAGAACCATAAATTTTACTCAGATGTTCGACTTCAATCATAAGCTTTATCAGTTATCAGTTATCAGTTATCAGTTACCAGATGTGAGTTTTCAGTCAATAGTGTTAAGTGACAAGTTCGGAGCTTTCTTTTCACTGATTACTGATTACTACTCACTGATAACTGATTTTTCCCAGACTATGATCGCGATTAATTTCTACCACTATATCCGCTTGTTTGAGCAGGGGTGGGAGAAATAATTGCGGATGTAAACTTTTCCAAAAATACTTGACAAATTCCTCGATTTCTGATGGGGTCATACCTCCTTTTGTTTCGGCCGCCTGTCGCCATTGTAAACTGTAACGGTAGTCAAGGGGATAAAGAATCAGTAAGCGATCGATTTTTGACCAGAGGGGTAGATATTCTCGCAATCTTTGATTATTATCTCTGGCGAATTGTCGGTCTTCCTCGCTATTAATCGGATCAGGGGCATGATCAAAGACTGTTTCTTCTACTGGATTGATGCCCACAAACCAACCCTCGAAAAAAAGAATATCGACTCGCTCCACTTGTTCCGGTGCAATTCTATCTCCTTGTCCTCGATGCAGGAACTTGTCAAAACGCGGGATTAAAATCGGACTTTCTTGCTGACAAACCTGTTCTAAAACTTTAATTCCTAATGCTATATCATGAGTACCCGGTGGACCACGCCAGCGCAATCTTTCATCCTTTTGACGCAATTTTATTCGCTCATTATAGGTCTTATAAATATCATCTAAAGAGAGATTATTTACTTTTAAATCAAAATAGGCTAAAATAATCGACATTATGGATGTTAAGGTGGTCTTACCCGTGCCTTGGGGAGCCAAAATGCCTTGAATCAACGGTTTTGCGTGGTTGCGTAGCTCTAGCGCCCAAGGAATCCACAAGCGCCAACAGCTGATCAAAATCTGATTTGGCTGATTTATCCCTAACTCCTGACATTTTTGCCAGACTCGCGGCCAGAGAATCGTTAATAGTTCCGCCCTTTCCTGTAGGATGAGAGGGTTAGTCTCCCTAAAACTTAAGGATTCGATCGCTAGTAAATCTTCTAGATCCGCCTCAGTTAAGGGATTTTCGTCGATTAATCCCTGTAAAATCGTCAAAATCTTCATAGCTGTTATTCAGGAGTAATTCTCTGGGGTTAGCCACCCATACCAGCAGATTAATCCCGCTCAAGATTTTTTTGAGAGTGTTTTTTAGGGTTATTTGCCCAAAAATGAAGGGTTTGCAGGCAGGCACGGATTCCCATTATATATATAAGTATATGTCAAGTTCCCTTTTCAGTCAAGGGGTTTGGCCAAAAATCTCTAGCTTTGTCTCCAGTTTCCCAATCGGTTAGACTAAGAATTATTCACATTACTTAACAAAACAGCCGATGAATACAGCTGCTCTGACGATAAGGCAAAATTGGCAATGGCAAGGAAATTCGATACACTATGTGCAAGCGGGTACTAGAGTCACGGGAAAACCCCCTTTACTATTAGTCCACGGTTTTGGCGCTTCCACTGACCATTGGCGAAAAAATGTGTCAGGTTTAGCCTCAGAATGGGAAGTATGGGCGATCGATCTGCTAGGATTCGGTAGATCAGCTAAACCGGATCTTGTCTATAGTGGCAATCTTTGGCAGCAACAATTAAACGATTTTATCAAGGAAGTTGTGGGCCAACCGACGGTTTTAGCGGGTAATTCTCTGGGGGGTTACGCTTCTCTCTGTGTAGCTGCTAATCATTGCGAGAATGTTCGGGGATTAATTCTCCTCAATAGCGCCGGTCCCTTTAGCGATACAGAAAGCAATCGTCAGCCTAATTTAGCACAAAAATTACTGCGATCGATGCTGCTGCAACCCTGGGCCAGTTATCTCTTATTTCTCTATACCCGTCAACCCAAAACTATCCGCAAAACCCTAGAGAAAGTATATCTCGATCGCAGTGCCATTACTGAGCAGTTAATAGAAGATATCCGTCGTCCTTCCCTGGATGCGGGAGCAGCCAAAGTTTTTGCTTCTGTGTTTAAATCTCCCCGGGGGGAAAATGTGGATATTCTCCTGCAAAAGTTAAGTTGTCCCCTGTTGATGTTATGGGGTGAGGGGGACCCTTGGATGAATACTAGGGAACGCGGGGCCAAATTCCGTCAATACTATCCTTCTCTCACAGAATATTATCTAACTGCCGGTCATTGTCCCCACGATGAAATTCCCACAGAGGTTAACCAGTTGATTAGTGATTGGGTGAAAAGCTTATAGGTAGTTAGGGATCGGTTATCAGGTTTTTATTTTTTTGACGCTTATCTAACCTGAAAAAAGAGGGTTCGCAGGCAGGCACGGATTCCCATTCTATATATAAGTATCTGTCAAGGGCGGGGATTTGTCAAGGGTTTTTTTGAAAAAATCTGCCAGAATTTGGCCAGTAGGAAAGACATTGGCCGGTATTGGTAGAGAAGCAGATGAATGAGCAATTGTAGGGGATAACTATCTACTTTATGTCTCTGTTCGTTCCCCAATCTAATACATCTGTCCGTCTTTGTCGCAGTTGTTGGGCCGTTTCTTCTAACCAAGCAAGATAGTCTTGTTCTTATAAGTCTTTGGTATTGGTCAGGTATTAGGTTTTTATTTTTTTGACGCTTATCTAACCTGAAAAAAGAGGGTTCGCAGGCAGGCACGGATTCCCATTCTATATATAAGTATCTGTCAAGGGCGGGGATTTGTCAAGGGTTTTTTTGAAAAAATCTGCCAGAATTTCAGGGGAGAAAATCGGAATCGAGGATTTGTTCGGGACTATAGGGGCAGCTTTCGGCAAAGATAGCGGCCGGTAATTGGCTTTTTTGTCGGACTCGCTTCACTGCCTTGGGGTAAATAACGGCGATTCTGGTTAAAAAATAGTTATCAAGGGTTTTCGACTCCAATAAAAGTTCTAATTCCACCCGAAAGTTACCGATTTCGTCCTGCCATTCCCGCGCACATCTTTCTCGTTCCTCCAGCCAGTATTGGTAGAGGAGCAGATGAATGAGCAATTGTAGGAGATAACTATCTACTTTATGTCTCTGTTCGTTCCCCAATGCTTCGATTTCTTCTCCGAGATGTTCCCAATCTAATACATCTGTCTGTTTTTGTCGAAGTTGTTTGGCCGTTTCTTCTAACCAAGCAGGATAGTCTTGTTCGTATAAGTCTTTAGTTGTCATACCCTATCCTGTTTAGTGCTGGTCAGGTATTAGGTTTTTATTTTTTTGACGCTTATCTAACCTAAAAAAAGAGGGTTCGCAGGCAGGCACGGATTCCCATTATATATATAAGTATCTGTCAAGTGCGGGGATTTGTCAAGGGTTTTTTATTGAGATTTTGTTAATCATCTCGAATACCGTGCATCATGGATTAGTAAACGCTCCGAAAGATTGGCAATATTCCAGTTTTCACCGTTATGTTGAAGAAGGAATTTATGATCAGATGTGGGGAGCTTCAGAAAAGCTGATCTTTGATAGTGATATTGGTATGGAATAAAATGTAGAAGTAAAACCCAAAAAATTCAGGTAAGAAATAAGGGCAATGTTGGGTTTCGTCACCTCAACCCAACTTACAAGATCAGCGATCACCTTTATCGAGAAGAAATAGCTACCTGCACATTCGGAGAAAAATTCTCGATTTTTCGAGAAGCATTAAGAATTTCAATCCCGATTACATTACCTGCTTGATCATAGTCAAGAATAACCCCCGGACTGATTGCCTCACTTTCTTCTACGGGTGTGTCATGCCAGGTAATTGTTAAAACGTCAACTTCAGCATCATATTTAGCTTTCATTTGATAGCTGCCTATATTTTCTAAGTTTACTGGTAACATATAGTGTAACAATTTTTTGAGGCTCAACTAAGTCATTAATGTAAATTCTCAGAAGATAAGTTTTATTGTTAATGGCGACAAACGTACCTTGATAAACTTTGAGTCCATCTTCTTCTAAAATTTGCTCAGGATTATTGAGGATGTCCTGCAATATTTTTAAAGAGATTTGGCGTTGAATAATTTTTTCTTCGGCATGGTGACTTAAAATAAAGTTCACGAGGATTTCGGAGTATTTTTGGTTCTTCGGTTTGTCTTATGCAATGGACGAGGTTATAAGGAATGAAACCTTTATAGAGACAGACATTGCCGCAATTTTTGTCAATTGTTGGCGATCTGGAGCGAACTAATCAATTAAATCTCTTGCCAGATAAGGAT
>NZ_JADBTB010000111.1:0-13054 GCF_020246405.1 Microcystis sp. M083S1 | reverse complement strand
TGAAATGGGGCGAAAGTCTGTGGACTCTGTGTAAGACAGTACATGGTTTTTTAACTGTGGTATGCGACGGTGGTGGAAGCAGAAACTTAAATCGTGAGGTTTAGGAATCGCCGCACTTTTAGGGCGGCGAGGATGTCAAAATCAAGGTTCTAGATCTAATTGATGACAGTTCCTAATTTTTTGTGATATTATTATGAGGTAAGCCTTAAAAGCTAAAGACGATTAAACTTGCCGTAAAATTCGAGTAACACGAGCGTCCTTGCCTACTCGGTTATTAAAGGGAAACCTGAACCAGCAGTTGTTAGATCGAGAATATCCGTCCGCTTCAGGCGGGGATTATCAATGGTATTTACTAGATTTCGACTATGACATTTACTGAAACTCAAACAAGAAGATCCGTTCTCTCCCTTCGCCCCGGTCAATTTGTTGTTACGCCTTCGATTGATCAAATTGCCACTCGCGCCTTACGTTATCTAAACTCTGGTTTTTCCATTCATCTATGTGGTCCAGCAGGAACGGGAAAAACCACCTTGGCAATGCACCTGGCCAATTGTTTAGCCAGACCTGTGATGCTAATCTTTGGCGATGATGACTTTAGCAGTTCCGATTTAATTGGTAGCCAATCTGGTTATACCCATAAAAAGCTGACGGATAACTATATCCACAGCGTTCTCAAAGTTGAAGACGAGCTAAAACACAACTGGGTGGATTCTCGCTTAACAATGGCCTGTCGAGAGGGTTTTACCCTAGTTTATGATGAGTTCAATCGTTCTCGACCTGAGGTCAACAACGTTTTACTCTCTGCCTTGGAAGAAAAAATTCTCACCCTGCCACCCACTAGCCATCAACCCGATTACCTACAAGTCAATTCTCAATTTCGGGCAATTTTCACCTCCAACCCAGAAGAATATTGCGGGGTTCATGCTACCCAAGATGCTCTAATGGATCGGTTAGTAACCATTAATATGCCTGAACCAGATCAACTGACTCAGACCGAAATTCTTGCCAAAAAAACGGGGATTGGTCGAGATGATGCCTTATTTATTGTCAACCTCGTCAAAACCTTTCGTTTGAAAACCGAGGCTGAAAAAACTTCAGGTTTGCGCTCTTGTTTAATGATTGCTAAGGTCTGTGCCTCTCACGATATTGTGGCTAGCTCCTCTGATGCGGACTTCCGTGATATCTGCGCCGATGTTCTTTTGTCCCGCACGAACTTATCTATTGATAAGTCAAGAGCAATTTTATGGGAAATCCTCGACGACGATCTGGTAGAACCCCTATCCGTTGTAGAGGAAACGGAGCCTTCCGAGGGCCAAGCGTCAACTTCTGAGCCTTCGACAGGAAATCAATCCTTAAAAGCCATTCAATCTTTACTGCGAGGCAACTTGCCCCAGCGAAAAGACTAATTATATACTCTTATTGAGTGAAACCAACCGTGACTTCTTCCACTTTTGCTGGCTCGCTCAGAAACCAGTCAAACAACTCCCTAAAAACAGCAACTCAAGGTTCGAGTTTAGCGGATATACTCGAACGAGTTTTAGATAAAGGAATTGTGATTGCCGGCGATATTTCCGTTTCGATCGCCTCCACTGAACTTATAAATATCCGCATTCGCTTGTTAATTGCCTCTGTTGATAAAGCCAGGGAAATGGGAATCAACTGGTGGGAAGGTGATCCCTACCTCCATAGCCAATCCCAAGCTTTACTAGCAGAAAATCGGGAACTTTCACTCCGACTGCAAACCCTAGAAACTGAGCTTGAAACCTTAAAATCCTTAAACCAATCGAGTGCAATGGAGAGCCATGATACCAGTCCGAACGATGAAGCACATTCCTCAGATGCGTGAAATTCCTCACCTGAATCCTCAAAGGTTAGGAAATTTACACGAGACGATTGCCCCCCTTGATAAGGCCAGGGAAACTGCGATTAACAGCTTGCAAGGTTATCCCTACCTCCCTAGCCAAGGCCAAGCTTTATTCGCAGAAAACCTGGAACTTTCACGCCGACTTCAAACCTTAAAATCCTTAACCAAATGGAGTGTAATGGAGAGACGTGATGGCAGTCCCAACGATCAAGCACATTCCTCGTATATATTGAAATTCCTCAATTGAATCCTCAAACGGTCAAGAAGTTTACAGCAGTTAACGATTGCCTCTGTTGATAGAGCAAGGGAGATGGCAATTAATGGGTGGGCAAGCGACTTCTATCTCTATAGCCAATCCCAAGCCTTATTAACAGAAACCTCGGCAGCTAAACTTTAAGCCTTAAAATCCCTACCCCAATCGGGGGCAATCGAGGGCTACGATACCAGTTAAAATAATCAAGCACATTCCTCCTGTCGGGTAAATTCGTCACTAGAATCTTCACAGGGTGGCGGGAAGTTGACATTGCTTGGTTACATCATTTTTTCCCTCAGATAAAATTTCTTGGCCAAGCCCCCCACTAGAGACTCACCCTTAAGAACTCCTCATTTACCAACTCCAACCATGACACTTGCTTGCACACCTTACGATTCTGATAATCAAGCCTTGCTGACCAGTCCAGAAAGTAATAGCCAAGCCGGTTTAGCCCCTTTACTGTTAACTGTTGTGGAACTGGTACGCCAATTGCTCGAAGCCCAAATCATTCGCCGGATGGAAAAAGGGGTTCTCAGTGAGTCTGATTTAGATAGGGCTGCAGAAAGTATACAAAAATTGCAAGAACAAATTCTCCATTTGTGTGAAATTTTTGAGGTTGAGCCAGAAGATTTAAATGTCCACCTAGGAGAGTTTGGCACTCTTTTACCGGAAGCAGGGAGTTATTACCCGGGAGAGGAGGGTATTAAGCCTTCTGTGTTAGAATTAGTGGATAGACTTCTCAATACAGGAGTTGTTGTGGAAGGAAATGTTGATCTGGGTTTAGCTCAATTAGATCTAATTCATCTAAAGCTTCGTTTGGTTTTAACTTCTCAGCCAGTTTAATTTGGGAGAATACTGATGACAGTGGGTCTTTATTTATATGGCATATTTCCCGAACCAGTTCCTGACGGACTGGTTTTGCAGGGGATTGATAATGAGCCAGTTCACAGTGAGATGATTGATGGTTTTAGTTTTCTCTACTCCGCTGCTCATAAAGAGAAGTATTTGGCATCCCGTCGCTATTTAATTTGCCATGAAAAAGTATTAGAAACTGTCATGGAAGCAGGGTTTACAACGTTGTTGCCCCTGCGGTTTGGCTTAGTTATCAAAACCTGGGAATCTGTCACCGAACAACTAATTACTCCCTATAAAACCCAACTGAAAGAATTATTTGCTAAACTGTCAGGACAACGAGAGGTTAGCATTAAGATTTTTTGGGATAATCAGTGGGAATTACAAGCGGCTTTGGAGTCTAATCCTAAGTTAAAACAAGAACGGGATGCGATGATGGGGAAAAACTTAAATATGGAAGAAATTATCCATATAGGTCAACTCATTGAAGCCACTGTATTGCAACGGAAACAAGACATTATTCAAGTCTTTAGAGACCAATTAAATCATTGCGCCCAAGAGGTGATTGAAAGCGATCCGATGACGGATGACATGATTTACAATGCAGCTTATTTAATTCCCTGGGAGCAAGAGCCGGAATTTAGCCAAAACGTTGAAGCGATCGATCAGCAGTTTGGTGATCGCCTAAGGATTCGCTATAACAATTTAACTGCACCCTATACCTTTGCCCAACTTATCTAAGGAGATTATCAGTTATGTTTCTCGATCTTTTACTTCTTCCTGTTACCGGCCCTATTGGTGGTCTGATCTGGATTGGGGAAAAAATTCAAGAGCGTGCAGATATAGAATATGATGAGGCGGAAAATTTGCACAAATTATTATTATCCCTACAACTATCTTACGATATGGGTAATATTTCTGAGGAGGAGTTTGAAATTCGGGAAGAAGAACTTTTATTAAAAATTCAAGCCTTAGAAGAAGAGGCGGCAGAAAACGAAGCTGAATCTTCTCTCTAAAATTTTTCTATACTTCGCAGTTTCAGAACTGGCAATCTTTGCCACCAGATAGGTCATGAACAAAATCACAAACTGTAAGCTTAGTAAGGGCGGATTTGACAAGCTCAAGAACTCGTCGAAGCTTGGTCAGAACTAGCCCTTGGTTAAGCCTTAATATTCTAGGTAAAAAGTTTGGAAATTACTAGAATCATTAGAGGAGTGAGCAACAGTTTTGGGGGAATCAGGTTTTTTAGCTAAACTTAAACTAGGAGGATTGGCTGTACGCAAATTTTGAATACTTTGTTCTGTGGTCTCAATTTGCTCTGTCACAAACGTGAGACGATTTTTTAATTGCTGAATCTGCCGCTCCATCATTTCTAATTTTTCTTGGATACGTTGTTTTTCAGTAATTAACTTATAAAGCTCAAGTTGGTGATCTGCTTCGGATTGTTTCCGAGGCATGGTGCTAATTTTAGATCTAATTGGTCTGGGTGGACGAGTGGTTGTCATAACAATCCCTGAATAACTTAGAATATTCTAGCATATCAACGCCCCAATATAAAAACTTGTAAAAAATCGTCAATTTTCTTTCGGTCAACCCTATGAAATTGTACAATCTATATACTTACGCTTTTTTGAAAACCCCCATAGAAAGCCTAAAATTACCAGTTGGAATGGCTAACCCATTGTTACTGATAACTGGTGGAGATCTCTCGGTCGTAGTCGAACCCGAAGTTTGTTTAGACACTTTACAAAATGATGATGAACGCTTGATTCAATCCGTTTTATGTCACGATCGAGTCATCTGTGAATTATTTCAACAAACCACTATTTTACCCTTACGTTTTGGCACATCTTTTTTAGAGGCAGAAAATTTACTGACTCATCTTTGTTCTCATGCCCAAGAATATCAAGAAAAAATTGAAGAACTTGAGGGAAAAGGAGAATATCTTTTAAAATGTATTCCCCGTAAGCCAGAGGAGCCTGTACTCTCTTCTGAAAGCAAGGGCAGACAATATTTTTTAGCCAAAAAACAGCATTATGAAGCCCAACAGGATTTTTATACTTTGCAAGGTTCAGAATGGCAAAATCTCGGGCATTTAATCACCCAAAGCTATCCGTCAACGAAGATTATTACTGCTCCGGGGACAGAATCACGAATTTATCTTTTAGTTAATTTTCAAGAAGAACCTTTACTAATCGAGCAAGTCTTGCATTGGCAGAAAGCTTGCCCCCGTTGGGAATTACAATTAGGACAAGTTTCTCCCCCCTATCACTTTACTTAACTTGATTTCTCTATGACTAACTTTAACTTGGTAAATAACTCTCTAAGTTGCTATGACACTCGACATTTAGTTATGTTTAGTGGCAAAGGAGGAGTGGGAAAAACCACCCTTTCCTGTGGATTTGCTCGCCGTTGGGCTAAATTATTTCCCGAGGAACAAATCCTATTAATCTCAACCGATCCTGCTCATTCTTTAGGGGATGTATTGCAAACAGAAGTTAGCGATGAGGCATTACCTGTAAAAGACTTACCTAACTTAAAAGTTAGGGCATTAGATGCGGAAAAATTGCTCTTAGAATTTAAAGAAAAATACGGAAAATTTTTAGAAATTTTAGTAGAACGGGGCAGTTTTGTTGAAGGAGAAGACTTAACTCCCGTTTGGGATTTAGACTGGCCAGGTTTAGATGAAATCATGGGTCTATTAGAAATTCAACGATTACTAATAGAGAATGTTGTTGATCGAATTGTTGTTGATATGGCCCCCTCTGGTCATACCTTAAATTTATTGGAAATTAAAGACTTTTTAGAGATTATTCTCAATTCTTTAGAGTTGTTTCAAGAAAAACATCGTGTTATTTCGCAAACTTTTGCAAAAACCTACAATGCCGATGATGTGGATGGCTTTTTAGTCAAAACAAAATCAGAATTAACCGAAGGCAAACAACTCCTACAAAATAGGGATTTTACCCTTTGTTTAATTGTGGCAATTGCCGAACCGATGAGTTTATTAGAAACCGAACGATTACTCAATAGTTTGCATCACTTAAATATTCCCTGCGGCAGATTATTTATTAATCGCATTCTAACGGATCCTAATCAAAATTTAGATCGCTACAGTGAGCAACAGCAACTCCTCGATAAATTCCTAAAAATTCCAGGTCAAGAGACAATTTTCACCCTGCCCCAACAGGCAAAAGAACCTCTAGGAGGTGAAGCATTAGATCAGATCATGAGTCAAATTGAAATTATCGAAAAAGTAGAATTTATGGCCCCGCCTCCTATTCAATGGCCGCAAAAAATTCTGCCGAGTTTTAGTGATTTTATTGACGACAAACGCCAACTCATTATCATTGGTGGCAAGGGTGGAGTGGGAAAAACCACGGTTGCCGCGGCCATTGGTTGGGCGTTAGCTAATCGTCATCCCGATCAAAAAATTAGAATTATTTCTATTGATCCGGCTCATTCTTTGGGAGATGCCTTTGGGACAAAATTAGGACATCAATCCACACAATTAACTGCTAATTTAAGTGGTCAAGAAGTTGATGCTAATATCGTTTTAGAAAAATTTCGGGATGATTATTTATGGGAACTGGCAGAAATGATTAGTGGTGAAGGTAAGGAAGAAGGGAACATCAAACTAGCTTATACTCCAGAAGCTTGGCGACAAATTGTCGCTCAATCTCTGCCAGGAATTGATGAAATGTTGTCCCTAGTAAAAGTAATGGAGTTATTAGACCAGAAACAACAAGATTTGATTATTTTAGATACGGCTCCTACCGGTCATCTCCTGCGATTTTTGGAAATGCCAACGGCTTTAGGAGATTGGTTAAGTTGGATTTTTAAGCTTTGGATGAAGTATCAAGATGTCTTAGGGCGTGTAGATTTAATGGGACGATTGCGAATCTTAAGACAACAGGTGATGTCTGCCCAGAAAAAACTCAAAGACCCCCAACATACAGAATTTATTGGAGTTTTGCAAGCCCAAGATGCTATCGTTGCCGAACAACTGCGATTGACAGCATCTTTGAAAAAAAAGGGAGTCTATCAACGTTATGTCGTGCAGAATCGTTATCATGCTAATGAGGAAATTGATCGGGATTTATTCCCAGAGCAAACTTTGATCCGCTTAGCCAGTTTACCCCGGTCAGTAGAACCTTTAGCCCGGGTAAAAGCCGCGGCAGATCTGTTATTTTAAAGGTAATTAGTCTAATCAAGTCGGACTTCTTAACCTCATCTATTACCCAGTCCCCATCCTTCACTTGACTCAGGAGAAATTTTATGGTAGAACTATTCAAAGGCTTTGAGCAATTAGTCGAACTGGCTAAAACCTTAGAGGAAAAACTGGAAAAAGGGGAAATTAAAACCGAAGTGCAGTTTAACTCTCGTCCCTTGAGTAACATTCCCCGCGCTGGCGGTATTCCCCGTCCAGGGGGAGTTTATCGCCCGAACAATTCTGGTGGGGATGATTTTGAGGTGAATCGCAATCGCGATACCCCCAACGATTCAGGGGTTGAAGACAGTGTGACACCGCCCGAAGGACCGACCACGGCTTCCCTGAAGGATGTTGGTGGCTTGACGGAAGTGATTAAAGAACTCAAGGAACTAATTGCCATTCCCCTGAAGCGCCCTGACTTGTTGGCCAAGTTAGGACTTGAACCCACTCGCGGCGTTCTCTTAGTCGGCCCCCCTGGAACCGGTAAAACCCTGACTGCCCGTGCTTTGGCCGAAGAACTCGGTGTTAACTATATTGCCTTAGTCGGACCAGAGGTGATCAGCAAATATTATGGGGAGGCTGAGCAAAAACTGCGGGGAATTTTTGAGAAAGCCAGTAAGAATGCGCCTTGTATCGTTTTTATTGACGAAATTGATAGCATGGCACCCGATCGCAGTAAAGTTGAAGGGGAAGTAGAAAAAAGACTGGTGGCCCAATTGCTGGGTTTAATGGATGGCTTTGCCCAAAGTCAAGGGGTGATTGTTCTAGCGGCGACAAACCGTCCCGACCATCTTGACCCTGCCCTCCGTCGCCCTGGACGGTTTGACCGAGAAGTCCTCTTTCGGGTGCCTGACCGCAAGGGCCGTTTAGAAATCCTCCAAATTCTCACCCGTTCCATGCCCCTAGATGAATCAGTTTCCTTAGATATGATTGCCGATAATGCGGTGGGATTTGTCGGGTCAGATTTAAAAGCCGTTTGCCAGAAAGCGGCCTATAGTGCTTTGCGGCGGCAGGTTCCTACAATTGACTCGCGAATTCCAGAAACAATGACGGTGGTCCAAGCCGACTTTTTGCAAGCCCTGAAAGAGGTTAAACCGGCGGTGTTGCGGTCTGTGGAAGTGGAGTCTCCCCATGTGGACTGGGACAATATTGGCGGACTTGAACAGATTAAACAAACCCTACAGGAGTCCGTGGAAGGGGCATTACTCCATCCGCAATTATATACGCAAACCAAAGCCCAAGCTCCCAAAGGTATTTTACTTTGGGGTCCCCCTGGAACGGGAAAAACCTTATTGGCCAAAGCGGTTGCATCTCAGGCGCGAGCTAATTTTATCAGTATTAATGGACCTGAGCTTTTGAGTAAATGGGTGGGGGCGAGTGAACAGGCGGTGCGTGAGTTGTTTGCCAAAGCTCGTCAGGCAGCCCCTTGTGTGGTTTTTATTGATGAAATTGATACTTTGGCACCGGCAAGAGGTCGTTATAGTGGGGATTCAGGCGTGAGTGACCGGGTTGTGGGACAAATCCTCACCGAGTTAGATGGTTTGCAAACGGGGGCAACGATTTTAGTGATTGGAGCCACTAATCGCCCCGATGCCTTAGACCCAGCCTTATTGCGAGCGGGACGGTTGGATTTACAGTTAAAAGTTGATTTACCGAATGCCTCTAGTCGTTTAGCAATTCTGGGGGTTCATAATGATGAACGTCCTTTAGAGGATGTGGATTTAGGCTATTGGGCCGAGGCAACCGAAGGCTGGAATGGCGCAGATTTAGCGTTATTATGTAACCAAGCGGCACTGATGGCAATTCGTCGTTATCGCCATCAGGGAATGACTGACCCAACTGAGATTCGCATTACAACGGCTGATTTTAATCATGCTTACCAACTGTTGATTGAACAGCGTGCCAATTGATTTTTTTTCCCCCTTACTTAAAGTAAGGGGGGAGAATCTCAACTCAGGAAAACCATCCTAAAAAGAAAAATTTGCCAAAATGTCTGCATTGACTGTTTGTCTGCGATATTGTCTAGCTTTTCAGCGTTTTTTCCAGCTGGGCTACCCTTGCTTTCTGTTGCTTCAAATCGGCTAGTTGTTTTAGTAATTGTTCTCTGACTTCATAGCGATAGGCAAAAAAATGCTCACCTATCCCTAGGGTCGCTAGATACTCTTCTAGCAGACGGGGTTTGACCCAGGCAATCACTGCCAGTTGCCACCAGAAACGGAAGCGCGTCGGTCGGACAATCCCCTGCCGCCAGAGCAAGGAGCGGAACAATTGCCACTGTTGCCCATCTAATTTACGGTTCGATTTGCCGCGCCATCCCCCCATGATCATGAAATGGTTGAAGGTTCGTTTCAGGTAGTTAACAGGATCATAGATTTCCCAGAAAGCATCGATGTATTCTTCGGTAATCTCTTCCACCGGGCGAGTTGGCTCAAAGTTCATCATCGCTCCCTGATGGAAAGTACCCATGCCATCCACCAGACGACCTTCCTGTTGCAGGCGATTCCACAGGGCAGTATTTTGCAGTGCCTGGAGCAGGCTAAACTGCCCCTGGGGAATACTCGCCTCCATAATAAAATCTTTGATCCGCTGCCCTGCGCCTGGTTTCTCATTGTCAAAACCGATAATGAAGCCAGACATAATCTGCAGCCCCATGCGGGTAATTTTGTGACAGGATTCGATCAGGGATTGGCGGGTGTTTTGAACCTTGTTAATGCCCATTAAGCTATCGGTATCTGGTGTCTCAATCCCCATAAACACCAGCATAAAGCCGGCCTTGACCATTAGCTCAATCAGTTCACTGTCTTCGGCCAGATTAAGGGAAGCTTCCGTAATCAGTTTAAAGGGATACTGGTGTTGCTCCATCCAGGGGATCAACTCCCGCAGAAACACCTTGGCATTCCGCTTATTGCCAATGAAGTTGTCATCCACAACAAAAATGTAGCGCCTCCAGCCCAGTTGATATAACGTCTCCAACTCAGCCAACATTTGTTCTGGGGTTTTGGTGCGCGGTTTGCGGCCATAGAGGTTGATGATGTCACAAAATTCGCATTGAAAGGGGCAACCGCGAGAAAACTGCACGGTAATCGCCAGATAGGCATCCAGATCTAGTAAATCATAGCGGGCGATCGGTGTCATGGTTACATCTGGTTTCTCACTGGCTCTAAAGACACCACTCGGTTCACCCTGCTCCAGGGCCGCCAAGAACAGAGGGATTGTCAGTTCTCCTTCATCGAGAATCAGGTAATCTGCCCCAGCTTTTTGGGCAACTTCTGGATAGGAGGTGGGGTAAGGCCCGCCTACAGCCACTTTTTTACCCAACTGCAACCCTTTGGCAATCAATTCTTGAAAGTCCTTTTTCTGAATGATCATGGCGGAGATGATTACCAAATCGCACCACTCCCAATCCGAAGCCGTTTCCAATCGGACATTGCGATCAACAAACCGGATTTCCCAATCCGATGGCAATAGGGCCGCCACTGTAATTAAACCCAGGGGCGGATTAGTTGATCTTAAACCGGCTAGATCTAAAGTCTCTTGATAGGACCAAAAGGAGTTGGGCATCAGCGGCCATAGTAATAGGGCTTTCATTCAGGTGTCTCCAATGAAGAAGCTATATGCTTTACATACTAGCCAGAAAGCCCCAGTCGATCAAGACTGTTTTAACATCTTTTTTTACTAATAAATTAGTTCTAAATAAATCGTGAAAAAACAGCAATTTTATCGTGAAAAAACAGCAATTTTATCGAGATGACCACAATTAAATGAACGATGGTTGCTAAAAACTCGTGTTTTCCCATTTTTATCAACGCAATGTAGAGGCTGTTTGCCTCTTTTGGGTATTTTTGGGTAGGTTTGCTAAAAAATGCTGATTCTGAAAAACCCTCTTAAAATTCGTAAGCACCGAATAGTAAAAGTTGATTTTTAGTCCTAGAAAGTCTGTTTTATAGGTACAAAACAAGTTACTAGACATCTCGATCATGACTATTTTTGGTCAGATAAATATAAGCTTAATTACACTATTTTAACCGAACTAGACAAAAAATTGTCTCCTATTAATTTTCGTATTGATGACAAGCGAGAGGGAAAGACCAAGAAGGATGACTTGAGAGAAATGGTCAGGGAGGTGATGGAATGGGGGTAGTCCCCTCATACATAACTGGAGACAGGTGGATTTGTGGTATTATTTGGGTGATCGAATAGTTAAGGTTCCTATCTCTTGAGATTTAAGCAATATTTCTGATGCCAAAATTGCCAAGAAATTTATCATGACTCAACTACCAGAAAATATAGTTTATATCTCTTTAATTTGGGAAGATGAATAAATTAAATAACTTGTAATTATAGTCAGATTTATGACCAATATTAATTATATTCAGCCAGTTGTCCGATTAATTCTCCTCCCTTAGGAGAGGAACAATCTCGCAGATAGACAGTCAATCATCCTGGGGTGTGATTGTCTGGTTTTAACTAATTGCGGTAAAATTAACCTAAATTCTCTATCGGCAAATTCGATGACTTCCTTCACTACTTCCCTGGCTCTTTTAAGTCAATTTAAATTGGGAGATTTAAACCTAGAAAATCGTCTTGTGCTTGCTCCCATGACGCGAGCGCGAGCCGGAGAAAAACGTCTTGCTAATGAGATAATGGCCGAGTATTACCGACAAAGGGCCAGCGCGGGATTAATGATTACAGAAGCGACGGTAATTTCTCCCCAAGCTAACGGTTGGCAAAATACCCCCGGTATCTACACCGATGAACAAGCGCAAGCATGGCAAATGGTGACAAAAATCGCCCAAAGAAAAGGAACACCAATGTTTTGTCAATTGTGGCACTGTGGTCGCGCTTCTCATTCTAGTTTTCAGGAAAATGGGGCTTTACCCGTTGCCCCTTCCGCAATTAAGATTAAGGGGGAGTTGCATACACCCATCGGCAAACAGCCCTACGAGACCCCTAGAGCCTTAGAAACCGAGGAAATCCCCGCAATTGTCGCCGATTACCGTCAAGCCGCTCAGAGGGCAAAATTAGCGGGGTTTGATGGCATAGAAATTCACGGGGCTAATGGTTATTTAATCGATACTTTTCTACAATCGGCCACTAATCAGCGTCAGGATAAGTACGGAGGCAGTTTGGCAAATCGTTATCGTTTTTTGCAGGAAGTGGTCGAGGCAATTTTAACTGTTTTTCCCAGTCATCGAGTGGGGGTGCGTCTGTCTCCCAATGGAGTTTATAATGACATGGGTTCCGAGGATTTTCGAGAAACTTTTCTCTATATTGCCCAAAGATTAAATGAGTACAATTTAGCTTATTTGCATCTGCTAGATGGCTTGGCTTTTGGTTTTCATGAAAAGGGTCAACCGATGCTTTTATCCGAGTTTCGGGCTGTTTTTAATAGTGCATTAATCGGCAATTGTGGTTATACAAAAGAAACTGCTGAAGCCGCTATTCAGTTAGGAGACGCTGATTTAATTGCTTTCGGTCGCCCCTATATCAGTAATCCCGATTTGGTGGAAAGATTCGCCAATAATTGGCCCCTTAATCCCGATGCTGAGATGAAAGATTGGTATTCTTTTGACAAGGAAGGTTATATCGATTTTCCCAGTTATAAACCCTAGTTAAGTAGCTGGTTATAATTAAATTAAAAATGGATTTTAGGTTTGATCCCCCCTGCCCCCCTTGATAAGGGGGGTGCCGATAGGCGGGGGGATCTGAAAGTTTTTAATACCTACCTACTTAGGGTTTGCTGAATAAATGTGAAATGTAGGCAAAGTAAGGGTTTTGGGGCTTTTCTTCCGAAACAGGTGCAAGATTTTGAGAGAATCGTCGTTCAAAACCTTGCGTCTTCATCGGCCCGCGTTCTGTAGGGGCGAAGCAT
>NZ_JADBTB010000110.1:0-15735 GCF_020246405.1 Microcystis sp. M083S1 | reverse complement strand
TTATTTATTCTCCCCACCCCCATCACCCCATCACCCCAGTTCATAATTCAACCGAGTCAGGAGTCAGTAGCCGGTCGTCAGGAGATTATTTTTATTTATTCTCCCCACCCCCATCACCCCATCACCCCAGTTCATAATTCATAATTCATAATTCATAATTCCCAACCACTTATGACAGAAAATAGAGATAACTTCAACGAAACTTATAAAGCACTAATTGAGCGCATTGTCAATCTAACTTTAGAAGGAAAAATTAGGGCTAAATCACAGGTTTATAACCTTTTAGCCGAGGGAGTAAAAAATGGCACAGGAGAAATTTTTGAGCGTTGTTTAACCGAAAAAATGATCGTTACTCGCTCACAGTTAGAAACAAAAATTAAAGCGACTAGGGTTTTACGGGCCTTGGAAACGATCGAAAGTGAATGGGAAAAATACCAAAAAACCAATCAGCAAAATTCTCTCACTGCAGCAGCGATCGATAATCTGGTAAAAATCGATCGAGAGGATCGTTTACTGACTTTAGTTAATTTAATTGATCCCAATCAAAATAATGCTTTAACCCTAGAACAATTACAACAGTTAGCCAAGCATTTACAGACAGTTGCTCAGCAACGGGGAGAAGCGGATTTATGGCAAATTGCCACGGGGATTAATCTGGGGTTAAATACTTGGTCAAATTTATCGAATGATCTCACCAGTTGGCTGTACGAACAAAATCGCAATCTTGGTTTTACTAATGATAATGAGCGAGTGACTCCCTGGCAAATTTGGGCAAGTAAAGTTAATCCCTCCTGGTTAAAACGAGTATTAGAAAGTTTAGCTAATCAACAAGCTTTTGATTCTATCACTCAGGATTTAACTTTAGCCGATTGGGTAGAAACTGCTATTGTTTTTCAATATATCCAGAGAGGACTAATTAACTTTTTTGATCAGCGTATCTATAGCGAAAAATTAGGAGCCAAATTATCCATTTCTACCTTTCTCACCTTTGCTTTAATTTGGTCACTGTTAACCAATAGTTTCGAGCAAGTTAGTAAAAATTCTCTCTATAGTCGGGGCTGTTTTCAGATGGCTTTACAAATTCTGAGAACCTTTGCTCAACGGGATTATTTTCCTTTATACGGGGGAATTTTTGCCTCCTTTTCTGGCAGTTATCTCAAGGAGGCCTTAGATTATTTATCAATTCCTCTGCGTTATGTGGAAGGTACGGGAGAAAAGGCGAGAATTTTAACTTTAATTGCCTATTCTAATCGCATTCGCGGCGACTATCCACAGGCCAGAGAATGTCATCAACAAGCTTTAGAAATTGCTCGTCAACAGCAGGACTCTGCTTGTGAAATAGCTAATTTAAACCATTTATCGCGTCTCAATGCTATCCAAAAAAACTATACAGAAGCGATTAATTTAAGTCAGAGAGCTTTAATTTTAAGTCGTCAACAGGGTAATAGTTTAGGACAGGCTAACGCTTTAGCTAATTTGGGTTATAGTCAGGTACAGGAAGCACAACAGTTAGAGAGATATGATCCAGAAATTTATCAAAGTTCGATCGAGTATTTAAAACAGGGATTAAAGTTAGCAGAAAGTCTCCAAGATTGGCAGAGTAAATCCCTTTGTTGTAGCAGTTTAGGTTTAGCATATCTTGTCCTCGAAAGAACCCAAGATGCGATTAATATTCTCCTACAAGGATTGGAATCGGCCAAATACTACGGGGATGTATATCTGCAAGGTTTATTACTAACTTATTTAGGGGAAGCTTACTATCAAGACAAAAATTTTGAACAGGCAATTTATATGGGTTCTCTAGGAATGTACTGGCTACACGAAATCGGTGCAGTAGAATGGCGACAAGCTGCTAGTCTATTAACGGTTATTCGTGGCAAAAATATCGCAGCTTTTGAGCAGACTTTCAGTCTGGAACGTTCCTCCCTGATTAAATCTATTGGACTGGAAGGCTACCAATATATCTCAGAAATTCTCAGCAAATATCAACAGGGTAATTAGGGTTTGCTGAATAAATCTAAAAACCTTATTGGGTAAGACTTTTAGACTTTTTTTACCTCAAAAAGTGCCAACCATTGGAGTGATCGGGGGTACAATTCTGGGACTTTTTCCCTGAAAATTAGGTAATTGACCAGATGAAAATCGCTAAAACCCCACACCCCACACCCCACACCCCACACCCCACACCCTGTCCCCACGAAAAACTTTTTCAGCAGACCCTAATTAGTGAATACACAGCATAAGTTATTAATTAATCTCTCGGTACTTTTTCCCCAACCCACGGGAATCAGTACCTACATTCTTAACCTCTTACCCTACCTGAAAAATTTAGAACCAACCCTACTAACAGCTAATAGTTATCCCGACTTTAACTGTTATTCTATCCCCAAGGGTCTCGGCCCCGATCGAGGAGCGAAAGGTCATTTAAAACGCTTACTCTGGACTCAGTGGCAGTTACCGTCAATTTACCGACAATTAAACGCCAATTTACTCTTTTCTCCCCTCCCAGAAGCACCGATAAATTCTCATTGTCGCTTTGTCGTCATGGTCCACGATTTAATTCCCCTGCGGTTTCCCAGTTTTACTTCCCCCTTAACTCACTATTTCCGTTATTATGTGCCGCAGGTATTACAACAGGCAAAACATATCATCTGTAACTCTCAGGCAACGGCCAAAGATATCACTGAATATTATCAAATTCCCGCCGATAAAATTACTTCTATTCCCCTAGCCTATGATCATCATCACTTTCGTCCTATGGAAGATAATAAGCCAGAGCATCCCTATTTTCTCTATCTCGGTCGTCCCAATCCCTATAAAAATTTACCGCGTTTAATCGCCGCTTTTGCCCAACTGCCCCCAGATTTAACAGATTATCATCTTTGGATTGCCGGCAGCTTTGATCGCCGTTATACCCCCAATTTACAACAACAAGCGCGAGAATTGGCAGTCAGCGATCGCATTAAATTTCTCGATTATATCCCCTACGATGAGCTGCCCAAGGTGATCAGTCAAGCCACTGCTTTAGTCTTCCCCAGTCTCTGGGAAGGCTTCGGATTGCCCGTTTTAGAGGCTATGGCCTGCGGTACACCCATTATTACCTCAAATTTGTCATCTTTGCCCGAAGTCACGGCAACAGCGGCAATTTTAATCGATCCCTATCGAGTCGAGTCCCTAGCCGATGCCCTAAAAATTATCGCTCAAGATCGACAATTACACTCAAAATTAAGTCATCTAGGCAAAAAACGGGCCGATGAGTTTAGTTGGCAAAAAACTGGTCTAGCTACGGCAGCAATCTTAAATCAATATCTAGGATGTGCTTAGGGACTTGCGTGGGAATAATATCCCAATCGATCGGAGGGCGCAAGCTTTGCGCCCCTACAGTAACGGATTTTGTCCACAATGTAGGGGCGAACTGCGTTCGCCCAAAAGGTACATTATCAAAGCGCAGGTCCATTAACTGACAGGGTTTCCCGTCCAGATGAAGTATAACCTGATCGGTCATCGTCGGAAAAAGAAAAATAATTTGACAGATCGGCAGCATTTACTGTAGGATTGATGATCGTGACCTCAATTGGAGAGATGGCCGAGCGGTTGAAGGCGCAGCACTGGAAATGCTGTTTAGGGGTAACTTTAACGAGGGTTCGAATCCCTCTCTCTCCGTACCCAAAGCACCTTATGAGTAGGTAGGCGTTAAAAATTATCAGATATCCCCGTTATCAAGGGTAGGGTTGATTCATGAATCAACCCTACCTTATCAAGGGGGGATTAAAGGCAAAATCCATTTTTAACTTAATTATAACCAGCTACTTAGGTAGTCTTGCAAAAGTAATTTCCCGGTTGAGACAGGAGATTACTTTTAGTGATTATCTTCTCCCCTGCTCCCCACTTCATAATTGATAATTGATAATTCATAATTCCCAGTCTCCTATACTTTTTAAACAGGATTTAGTCTAATTCCTCGTCGGTAAACCATCTTTACACTTAGCTAACCACTCCAATAAACTATCTAACTGCTGTGGTGGTTTTACCGTTCCTAAACCCCTAACCGTCACCTGTTTGGGACTATAAACAAAGCGTGATTGTATATGTTGGGGTAGGTGTTCTTGTAATAATTTCCACGCTGGTTCCTCCATAGGAGTTTCTAGGATAATATGCTGTTTTCCGTCGGGTTTAATTCGCGAAAAACCGAGGGATTTAGCCAGATGTTTTAACTCGATTACCTTAAATAATTGTGCCACCGGTGCAGGAATTGCCCCGTATCTATCCACTAAATCCGCGGCAATTTGTCCTAAAGCTTTCTGAGAATTGGCAGTAGCGATCGCCCGATAGACATCCATTTTCTGCTCCAGATCGGATATATAATCGTTAGGAATAAATGCAGTTAATTTCAGATCGATTTGGGTATCCTCCACTTGGGGAATTTCTTGACCTTGAATTTCTCGCAAAGCTTCCTGTAACATTTCCATATATAGATCAAAACCAATCGCTTCCATTTGTCCCGATTGTTCCGCACCTAATAAGTTACCCGCACCGCGAATTTCCAGATCCCTAGTCGCTAATTGATACCCCGATCCTAACTGGGTAAATTCTTGAATTGCCTTTAATCTTTCCCGAGCGGTTTCTGTTAGTTCTGCCTTGGCCGGATAAAGTAACCAAGCGTGCGCTTGTACTCCCGATCGCCCCACCCGTCCCCGCAGTTGATAGAGTTGCGCTAAACCGAATTTTTGGGCATCTTCAATGATAATTGTGTTAACTCTGGGAATATCTAACCCCGACTCCACAATAGTCGTACAGACTAAGATATCCGCTTCCCCATTATTAAATGCTAACATGGTGGTCTCTAATTCGGACTCATCCATACGACCGTGGCCGATGGCAATTCTAGCACCAGGAATCATCCCTTGAATTGCTGCCGCTTTTTCTTCAATTCCCTCGATTCTGGGTACTACATAAAAAATCTGTCCCCCCCGATCCAATTCATTGCGAATTGCCGTTCTAATCACATCAGAATTATAACTAGAAAGGTGGGTTTGAATGGGACGACGAGAGGGGGGAGGTGTGGTAATTAAACTCATTTCTCGCACCCCAGAAAGGGACATATAAAGAGTCCGGGGAATCGGTGTCGCACTCAAGGTTAACACATCAATATTACTTTTAAAAGCCTTAATTTTTTCCTTTTGGTTGACCCCAAAACGCTGTTCTTCATCAATTACCAATAATCCTAAATCTTTAAATTCCACCGCTTTACTCAATAACAACTGAGTACCCACTACTATATCCAATTCCCCCGTTTTCAAGCGCTGGACGATATCTTTTTTCTCGGAATTGGTGCGAAAACGATTTAATAAACCCACGTTGATGGGATAGGGGGCAAAACGTTCTTTTAGGGTGTGATAATGTTGTTGGGTTAAAATCGTTGTTGGTGCTAATAAAGCCACCTGTTTATGACCCGTGGTGACAGCTTTAAAAATAGCACGAATGGCCACTTCTGTCTTACCAAAACCCACATCCCCACAGACTAAGCGATCCATCGGGCGATCGCTTTCTAAATCCCGTTTCACATCCTGTATCGCTTTCAGTTGATCAGCAGTGGGTTGGTAGGGAAAGGAATCCTCTAACTCCCGCTGCCAGGGATTATCCATCGGATAGGCAAAACCCGATTTTTGGGACCGTTGGGCGTAAATATTGATTAAATCAACCGCTAACTTCTTAACTGACTTCCTGACGCGAGCTTTCGTCGCTTCCCACGCTTTGCCAGAGATTTTATGTAATTCTGGCTCTTGATTACCTGTATGACGATAACGGGAGAGATTATCAACAGAATCGGCAGGAACCCGCAATAATCCATCGGCATATTTAATAACTAGATAATCTCGACCTTGCACTATTCCGCTAATTGTGCTTTCTTGCTTTTCTAGTTTGATAAACTGTCCGATGCCATGGTGTTTATGTACTACAAAGTCGAGGGGACGGAGTTTGTTCACGTCCACCTGTACCGAGGCTGCTTGCCGACGTTTGCGGACGTAACCGGCAGTATTTAAAAGATGTTGCCCGAAG
Organism: Microcystis sp. M083S1; assembly: GCF_020246405.1. Lineage (NCBI taxonomy): Bacteria > Bacillati > Cyanobacteriota > Cyanophyceae > Chroococcales > Microcystaceae > Microcystis > Microcystis sp. M083S1. The sequence goes on along the minus strand of NZ_JADBTB010000110.1, from coordinate 9,675 downwards.
AACTCTCGATCAGTAACGACGACTATGCGATAGGTGGGTAGGATAAAACCTTCTAATTCAGCTAATCCTGAGTATTTTAGGGCTGTAGCGGTGTTTTGAATGATTAAGCGCTCGATCGCCCCAAAATCGAGGGGATTGGGGATAAATTGGGCCGGACAGTCGTGTTCCTGTAATAACGAGACTGTGCGGGAGGGTTGGGCAGATATTAACCATGTAGCGTACTTATTTAGTTTAATACCGCTATAAATCTCTCTTTTTCCCCGTAAAATTTCCGCTAGTTTGGCGAATTGCCCCGGACTGGTGGGAATCGGACGACTGGAGAGATTAAGGCTATTTTCGGAGAGGTGATCGTCTATTTCCGAGAGGTAGAGATGGGGAAATTTGGGCGATATTTGCAGAGATTCGCCAAAAGAACGGTGAATTTTCGGTAAAGCTGGTTCTATCTCTTGCCAGCGTTCCCCAATATATTCTATCCAGCGATCGCTTCTAGCTTGACAGCTTTCCAGTTCATCAAAGGCAATAAGAGTATTTTCGGGGAGATAATCCAATAAAGAGGCAGGTTGAGGGAAGGACAAGCCTAAAAATCGCTCAATTCCCTCTGGATAAATGCCATTAGCCAATTTTTCTCGCTCTTCAGCCTCCAAATAATCGGCCACTGTCGGGGGGAGAGAAGGGACAATCATCGCCGCGAAGCTAGTGGGAGTAAGAAGCAGATTGGGGATAGAATCGAGGGATCTTTGGGTGGCAGGGTCAAATTCTCGCAATTTTTCCAATTCATCGCCGAAAAATTCTAACCTGACCGGTAATTCTGCCGAAACTGGGAAAATATCAACGATATCGCCGCGACGACTCCATTGCCCTTCGGTTTCTACCAGTGAAACCCGTTCATATCCTAATCTAGCTAGGGTTAGATCGAGGTTTTTGGCTTCTATAACCCTTCCTACCTCAAAATTATCGCTATATTTCTCGAAAACCTCTCTAGGGGGTAAATGGGGCTGCAGGGCCTTTTCGGTGGTAACGATCGCCATTCCAGCCTCTTGATGACTGATTGTCGATAATACCTGCATCTGTCCCCAAATCATCTCGGATTCCCGATTAAATCTCTCGTAGGGGCAAGCTTCCGAGGTGGGATAAAAGAAAACACCTTTCCACGTCATCGCTTCTAATTGTGCCGCCCAACGTGCCGCTTCTTCCAGATTGGCACAGATAATTAAAAGATTTTTTCCTTGACAACGGGCGAAAGCTGTGCTTATTAATCCTTTCGGTAAGCGGGCAAGGCCAGTTAGGGTTAAATTGCCGTTTTTCTCCAGTTTTTGGATAAGTTCGGCAGTTAAAGGCGATTTTTCAATGTTGCGAATAACGGAGGCAAAAGTCATTTTTTCGTGTTCGGCACTCGGTTTTTAGTTAGGGTTTGCGGCAAAAAGTTTTTCGTGGGGACAGGGTGTGGGGTGTGGGGTGTGGGGTGTGGGGTGTGGGGTGTAGGGTGTGGGGTGTGGGGTGTGGGGTGTGGGGTGTGGGGTTTTACCGATTTTGAGGGGGTCAATTACCTAATTTTCCCCCCGATCACTCCCATGTCCGGTACTTTTTGATTGACAAAAAGTCTGAAAGTTTTACCCAACAAGGTTTTTAGATTTATTCAGCAAGCTCTAGTTAAGCTCTACTGAATTTTTTATACTGCCTCTTGGGAGTTTTAGTACAAATGCTCAGGCTTCCTCTCCCTGCTCCGGTGCAGTCTTAGCAAGTATCAGTTATCAGTTCACCCACTACTTTTTGGGGTTAATTTTTTTGGGCTTTATTTGACTTGACCAGAGGGGGGTCGCAGGCGCACGGATTTTCCATTATCTATATAATATCATGTCAAGCCCTAGTTAGCAAGAGAAATTTTTTAATTGGGAGCAAAAGATCGAAGGACGAAAAGCCAGTACATTTGTACCGAAATATTTTCAGAATGATAACGATTCTCACCAACTGTGATAAGATCAGAATCATAATCAGACTCAGTTAATCCGATGGGTAAAAATTTACAGTTAACAGCGATCGCTTTAACCCTGACTATAGCCAGCTTAACAGCTTGTAGCGATTCCTCGGTCAAGGAAGAGGAAGCAAAGACACCCTTACAGGTGACAGTCAGTATCGTACCGCAGGAATATTTCGTCAAACGCATCGGCGGTGATAGAGTCAGTGTTAATGCCATGATTCAACCCGGGACAGATCCCCACACCTATGAACCAAAACCCGAACAATTAAAAACCACAGCCCAATCGCAAGCCTACTTTAAAATCGGTGTATCCTTAGAAGATGCCTGGAAAGATCGCTTAAACAGTGTTAACCAGCAGATGTTAATCGTCGATACCAGTCAAGGGGTAGATAAAATCCCTTTGACAGCAGAACATAATCACGATCATGATCATGATCACGATCACGCTAAGGAAAAAAAACATCAAGCTGGAAAAAACACCCTAGATCCCCATATTTGGTTATCACCAAAACGAGTCAAAGCACAGGCAAAGACTATTTATCAAACCCTAGCACAACTCGATCCCGGTCAGGAAGCTATCTATCGGGCTAACTTTGAAAAATTCAGTCAGGAATTAGACGCATTAGATCAAGAAATTCGGCAAAACTTGGCAGGGGTCAAAAACAAAAAATTTATGGTCTTTCATCCCGAATGGGGCTATTTTGCCCAAGATTACGGTTTAGAGATGATCGCAATCGAAATCGACGGCAATGAACCCAGTGCTGCCCAGTTAAGTCAACTAATCAAACAGGCAAAAAAAGAGAATATTAAAGTTATTTTTACTCAACCAGAATTTAGTCAGAAAAGTGCCGAAACTATTGCTAGGGAAATTGGGGGACAGGTAATCCCTATCAGTGCCTTTGCTGAAAATTGGAGTGAAAACCTGCGACAAGTTTCCCAAAAAATGGCCACAGTTTTAAATCAGTAATTGCTTGTATATGTCAACGATCATTACCATTAATAATCTCTGGGCCGGCTACGAACAGGAACCTATCCTCGAAGATATTAATTTAACCATTGAAGAATTGGATTTTCTGGGAATTATCGGCCCGAATGGAGGAGGAAAAACTACCCTCCTTAAGGTTTTACTGGGATTAATTAAACCTTGGCGGGGAGAAGTCAGTATTTTGGGGCAAAATGTCGAAAAAGGTCGGGAATTAGTCGGTTATGTGCCGCAGTTTGTCGAATGCGATCGCTCATTCCCCATCACTGTGGGTGAGGTGGTGAAAATGGGGAGATTGAGCAGCAAAAAACTCTGGCAAGGCTATAGTAAAAAAGATGAGTTAAGGGTAGATAAAGCTTTAGATAGTGTGGGAATGTTAGCGTTGAAAAAAAGGTCGATTGCCGAACTTTCGGGAGGACAGCGCCAACGGGTTTATATCGCTCGCGCTTTAGCGGTAGAACCCCGTCTCTTGATTTTAGATGAACCCACTGCCAGTGTCGATCCCCAAATGCGTGCTAGTATTTTTTCCCTGTTGCAAGAATTGAATGAGTGGATGACTATTTTAATTATTTCCCATGATCTGGGAACCCTATCTACCTATGTTAAATCGATCGGTTGTCTCAATCGTCGTCTCTATTATCACGGCCAAAAATCTCTCACTACCGCTATGTTAGAACAAGTGTATTGTTAAAAGTTTTCTCCCTTTCTACTGTCAAAACCCTTGACAAATCCCCGCACTTGACAGATACTTATATATATAATGGGAATCCGTGCCTGCCTGCAAACCCTCTTTTTTCAGGTTAGATAAGCGTCAAAAAAATAAAAACCTAATACCTGACCAGCGCTAAAGACTTATACGAACAAGACTATCTTGCTTGGTTAGAAGAAACGGCCAAACAACTGCGACAAAGACAGACAGATGTATTGGATTGGGGAACCAACAGAGACAAAAATTATTATTATTAGTTGTAAATTTCATTATGACTAGGCTCAATGTAATCGCTGTTATTTTGTTGATTAAACTTTAAAATTGTCATTGCTGGAACGCCAAGGGTGATCGCTTACAATAGGGGGAAAACTTTTAGAAAGCAACCTTTATTACTATTCTTACTCATGCCCACTCTATCAAGCTTCTATGGAATAAAAATCACCATGAACTATAACGATCACAATCCGCCTCATATCCATGCCGAGTATCAAGATTATGAAGCAGTTATAATGATTCACACAGGTGAAGTTTGTGGTCAAATGCCCAAAAGAGGACTAAATCTAATATGGGAGTGGCTTGATCTACACCAATCTGAACTATTGGAGAACTGGGAAAATGCGCGTCAAAGAAAACCTCTTAACAGAATCGATCCCCTTCCCTAAAAAGGAGCTATTTCTTCATGTTATCTGTGTGGAATATCTGGATAAGTATCAATTAAAGCTAACCTTTAATAATGGAATAGAAGGGATTGTAGATTTAGAACAAGAATTGTATGGAGAAATATTTGAACCCTTAAAAGATCAGAGTTTATTTCAAAAAGTATATGTAAATAGTCGGACAATAGAATGGCCAAACGGAGCAGACTTTGCCCCTGAATTTTTATTTGAAATTGCTCTCGACAAGCAACCAGTTAGTATGGTCGGTGATAGTGTAGGGTACGCTAATGAAATGTAACGTACCAAATTGTTTTCTTAACAATAATTATCTGATTTGCGATTATTTTGGACTTTAGTGCGATCAGGTTTTCTTCTCATGGTGTGATCGCTTTTTGATCAGGAGGGGCGATCGCTAATTGCCGTCTTGACTTAAAAAATAGTTACTTAACGCGCTTTTTTGCTTTTAATCATAAGGAAAATAATTGGGTGCAGACGATTCCTGAAACGGGTTGGAACACGATTCTTCGACTTTATGGCCTGCTTGAGCCTTGGTTTGATAAGACTTGGCGACCAGGGGAAATTGAGTTAAAGTAATCCTATTGAGAATCTGGCTGGATCGCCGATCTGTTGCTTGGGTTGAGGTGATAAAGTTCGGCGATCAAACTTTGTCAGAGAGAATGATTGCAGTAACTCGACAATTAGGTTATTATTTCCTATAGTTGGGTTGCATTTCTGAACCTTAAGCGACGAGAGTGGCGATCCCACTAAATCCTTTAGTCTGATGAGCATTGCAAACTTATAATGTCTATCAAGTTCCATAAAACCACAAGTATCTATTTTTATACACATATTTAACTTCTATTATAAATACATTCATTTTCCTATGAACATTGATGATTTTAAACACCTTTTTCCATTGCCAGAAAACTGGATCAATACTATCCTTCTATTGCTTTTCTTTGGATTTTTGCCATTCATTATTAAATCGATAACTCCATTAACTAAGTTATATTCAACCTTTAAAGAGTTTAAAGATCGCAAAATTCTTACGGAAAAATTAAGTCGAGGTGCATACGATAAAGAAACAATACAACAATCAACTAAATATTACATCAGTCCTAAGTGTTCAAATATAGATCCAGCCCAAGAGGAAGAAATACGACAAGCATTAATGGCGACAAGAGAAAGTTTATTTAAAAAAATAGATGATTTTTTAGATGATCATGATTCTTCTAAAAGACACTTACTCATACTAGCTGACTCTGGAACTGGCAAAACATCATTTGTTTTAAATTATTATGCTCATAATTTACGTCGAAGTCGAAACAAATCTCAAAATTTATTTTTAGTACCTCTCGGCTTGAAAGATGCTGATACACAAATTAGCGAATATGAAAATAAAAATGAGACTGTTATTTTTCTTGATGCCTTAGATGAAGATACGAAAGCGATTGAAGATCATCGTACACGCATCAGACATCTTATGGATGCTTGTCGAGATTACAAGCGAGTGATTATTACTTGCAGAACACAATTTTTTCCAAATGATGAAGAAATGCCTGTTGAAACAGGAATTGCTCGGGTAGGCCCTCGAAAAGCTGGAGAAAAAGGTGTTTATGAATTTTGGAAACTTTATCTTTCTCCTTTTGATGATAATGATATAGACCTTTATCTTCAAAAGCGTTTTCCCTTTTGGCTTTCTAGCAAACGGAAAAAAGCTAAAGAGTTAGCTTATCGGATTAAGTCACTAAGTGTAAGACCGATGCTTTTAGCTCATATTCCTGATGTTATTGAGTCAGGACACAAAATAACTCAATCTTACCAGCTATATCAACTAATGGTAGATGCTTGGTTAGAGCGAGAGTCTTCTTGGGTAAGCAAAAGTAAGTTAGGAGAATACTCAGAACGGCTTGCTGTAAATCTTTATGTTAATAGGGAAAAAAGAGGAATGGAGAGAATTCCTTCTCAGGATTTAGAGGGTTTAGCCAATGAGTGGAATAGCGATTTGACACGATGGGAACTTAGTGGAAGATCACTTTTGAATCGGGATGCACAGGGAAATTATAAATTTGCTCATCGCTCAATCATGGAGTACCTTTTTGTTAAAAGGCTACTTAAGGGAGATTTTGGTTGTAGTGGTGTTATTCTTACTGATCAAATGAAACGTTTTTTGATCGAAATAATTGCAACTGAAAGTGATAATCTTAGTATTGATGAAGCTTTAGAGTTTTTTTTAAAAATAGAAGTTTATATTGATTACGAAGATCGAATTATTTTAGAGAGAAATAAACAAAATGCTCTTGATCAAGCACCTAATGCTGATGACTTAGAAGAGTTGATTAATTCTCAAGACGACTTTGTCGTTAAATTAAATAAGTTTTACAACGACGCTATGATTTTAATTCATTTTTCTGGGATAAATCTACTTTTGTCTCGCGATATAGATAATGGGATAAAAGATGAACTTTTTTTGAAATTACTAAAAGATGAACTTTTTTTGAAATTACAAAGTTCAGATTTAGGTTTTAGTGATTCCTATATTAAGCAAGTTCTTGAGCTATTACTCCCTGATTTATCTAATTCAAGAGAATCTTTTATAAGGGCTAAGACTAGATTAAATGGATTACGAAAATACTACATTGAACAACTAATAGGGAAGACAATTGAAATTGGACTAGATAAAGAAATTGAAAATAGATTAGAAAGCAGAATTGGAATAGAAAAGAAATCTAGCTCACAAGCCAAAATACATCAAGATGTAAAACGTTTTGTAAAACTTTATGGTATTCATGGGCTAATAAGTTTTTCTTTAATTAATCAATCGTCATTCTGCAAGATCGAGCCTTTGTATCCTAATTTTAATAGTTTTGTTTTAAGATTAATTCCCGAAGTGCAATCACCGATCTTGTAATGCGATCGTTTCTTGAGTGAGGAGAGGCGATCGTTTTTTTTGGGATGAGAAGGGGCGATCGCCTGCCCTGAGATTAATCTCTCAACAAAGCTCGAAAACCAGCTTGCTGAAAATGAATATCCGTTGTTAATGCTTCCGTTATTCTACGCTCTTCCATTACAATAAAAGAAATACAGTCAACAATTCCCCAATTTTTATCGTTTCTTTGACAATATAGTTGAAAAGCTTTTTGATAAAGAATTTCCGATAAGGGAATAACTGTCACTGTTCTGTCCTTTTCTAATGAGGACAATAATTTAATTGACTTAGAGCGATATTTTTGTTTAGATAAAGCATTGCCAATCTCTAAAATAATGGCTCTGGTTGTAACTAAAGGTGTTTTTGAAGTTTTTAATTGTTGGGCAATGGCAAGTGCTTTATGATGATAATCGTCCGTAGATGAAGATAAAGCGATCGCATAACTTGTATCGAGAAATTTCTCAGGGTTCATGCTCTTTTTCTTCACCATATAAATATTTATCTAGATTTTCTGACCAATCAGAGGGGCCGTCTAGTTGTAATGATTCTGCTGTCTCTAAAAAAGAAGTGAGTTCATTATTTTCATCCGATAAGTTATCAACAATAATGCGGACACGAGTATTAGCCTTCAATCTAACGGGTTGCTCTGGATGAAAGACTTTTCCGTCAAATAATGCGTCAATAGAATTAAGCATGATCTGTTGGTGAAATGATTTTTACTTGAAATACCCATATTATAAATGTAACACACCAAATTGATTGTTATTCGCTGTCATCTTGTTGGTTAAACTTTAAAACTGCCATTGCTTGGGATAGGAACGCAAAGGGCGATCGCTTTTTGATGAGGAGGAGGGGCGATCACATATCGTATTTTTCTATTATCATAGTAAAATCAGGCAAATATTTTGAAAATAACATGAAAATTAAAGCTCTAATCTGGCAAGAAGATGGTATTTGGTGCGGTTCCGTACCGGCATTGCCAGGCTGTCATACCTGGGGAGAAAGCTACGAACAATTATTAGAAATGTTGCAAGATGCGGTTCAAGGATGGCTTGAAGTTGCAAGTCAAGAAACAGAAATTGAAGCAGAAAAAGAGCTAGTCGAATTATCATTATGAAATCTATTTCTGGCCAAGCCCTTTGTAAAATTATTGAACGTTATGGTTAGCAGTTAAAACGCATTAGTAGTAGTCATCATATTTATACAAAACAGGGAATGAAAGTTATTTTATCCGTTCCTGTTCATGGCAATAAAGATTTACCAATTGGTACTCTTAAGAGTATTTTGAAAGATGCTGATCTGACCGAAGATGACTTGAGATAACGGTGATCGCTGTTTTCTTGTTGATTAAATCTTAAAAACGCGATCAGGTTTTCTTTTGAAATCTAGGGTAAAGCTGTTAAAACAAAACGGATAGACGTTGCCACTACCGCCGTAAACAAAATCCCAATCAAAGCCCAAACCTGATTGCCCTGATTGCTTTCTACCTTTTCTATCTGTAATTCCATTTTATCGAATCGCTTATCCATTGAATCCAATCGTTTCTCTACATTATCAACTTTGGTTTCTACAGTAGCCAATCGAATCTGTACTTGATTCACATCTTTAGAAATTGTATCTAGCTTCTGATTCATTTCTGCTAGAACTTCGCGCAAATCTGTTTCGATGATAGTCGGTGTTGGCATAACTCATCTTGTTAATCAGGCTGACACACTCATTTTAATCTATTTTTTTGCTGAGGGAACGGCCTCTTCTCAAAATATAGCAATTCTCATTTTAAGGTTTCATGACATTAAAACCCTTGCACCTAGAGGGGTTAATAATTCTTAACGAATCTCTAGATCGCTGAAACAACGCAAAATCGTTTCAAAATGAGAATAGCTGGTACGAATTGCGGTGCAGACAATACCTTACTCAAAAAACCCTGCGCTACTATTAGAACTAGAGGCGATCATTTGAAGGGCAACTGAGCCACCGTATAATGTTCAAATTCATACTGGAGTCCTAACCCATGCAAGTGAAACTTTCGGAGCAAATCTCGTCTGCGGATGCGGAAAATATTTTAAAGTGCTTACCAGACTGGATTCAGGATGCCCTGATTGCTCGCGCTACTGAAATTGATTATCCCGTTGAAGCAATCCTTTTTTCGATTTCTTTTTCGGTGTATAACTATTACTATGGTATGCAGCTATTCCCTGATAACCACTGTCTTCTATGCTGGTAGTTAAAGGATGAAAACGAACTCGACTTTTTTTAAATAAACTAAAATCATGACCTCTACCTTTCCCACAAAAGACACAGATAATTTCCTCGGTATTTTGATCAGCTACTAATTGGGATTTTAAAGTATGATAACCTCTTTTACCCGAAAAAAAATCTTTCTGTTTCTTTTGGGGGCGTTCAATGGGAGTTTCCGTTACA
>NZ_JADBTB010000011.1:0-5499 GCF_020246405.1 Microcystis sp. M083S1 | reverse complement strand
ATGGGAGTGATCGGGGGGAAATTTAGGCACTTTTTCCCTGAAAATTAGGTAATTGGCCACCTCAAAACTGGTAAAACCCCACACCCCACACCCCACACCCCACACCCTACCCCCCGGAAAAACTTTTTGCCGCAAACCCTAACTAAACAGCCCCAAGGTGATTCTCCCCGTTGGCAACCCTAATCCCGCAACAATTAGAGGCAACACCGATGATGACTGGCGCTTCCCCTGCTTTCCACTCACCCGCCGATTCTTCCGGGGCAAAAGTGCAATGCCATGGACGAGTATTATGGCTAGGCATAGGTTGCATCCGTGGGACGGAGAAAGCGGTCATAGATAGGGCAATTAGGGCTGTTTTTCAGCGTTATCACCTCTCTTTAGCCGCTATTGCTGGTATCGCCACCCTTGACATCAAAGCTGATGAACGGGGTTTAATTGCCTACTGTCAGGAGAAAGGATTGCCCCTAAAAACTTTTACTGCCCAGGAGTTGAGAGATATTAATGTCCCCAATCCCTCAGCTATTGTCAACAAGCAAGGGGGAACCCCTAGCGTCGCCGAAGCTGCCGCTTTAAAAATGGGCGAGACTTTGCTAGTCAGCAAGCAAATAGAAGCAAAATCGGTGACGGTGGCGGTTTCTTTGGCAGCAAGGGAATAGAGAGGATACCAAATCGATGCTTAAACAGGTTTTATTTCTTAGTAATGGTCATGGCGAGGATTTAAATGCTAGTTTAATTGTGGGGGAATTACAAAAAATTCAGCCCCAATTATCTATAGCTGCTTTGCCTTTAGTGGGAGAGGGAAAAGCTTATCAAAAATTGCCAGTACCAATTATTGCACCCACTGCCACTATGCCATCGGGGGGAATTATTTATACTAATCCTTTTAATTGGATTAAAGATATTGCCGCGGGATTAATCGGTCTAACTATTAAACAAATTCAAGCAGCTTTTAAAGTTAGCAAGAATTGTGATTTATTGATAGCAGTGGGGGATATTGTGCCGATTGCGATCTCTCGTTTAACTGGTCGTCCTTTTGTGGCTTTTATTGTTTCTACTTCCAGTTATTACGAAGGTACAATTAAATTACCTTTACTGACAGAATTATGTTTAAGATCAGACAAGTGTTTAAGGGTTTTTACTAGGGATAAATATACAGCAACAGATTTAGAAAATCGGGGTATTAAAAAAGCGATTTTTGCTGGTTATCCAATTATGGATGTGTTAACACCAACGGGTAAAGATTTAGAATTAGATAGTCAAATTCCCATGATTGCTTTATTAGCGGGGAGTCGTTTACCCGAAGCTTTGAGTAATTTAGCTTTACAGTTACAAGTCTGTGAGGAAATAGTTAAAATTAAACCGATGCAGTTTCGGGCTGCTATCATTCCTAGCATCAGAGAAACCGACTTAGAAAATTTGGCTAAACAAGAGGGATGGCATTATTTAGGAGCGGGAAAATTAGAGAAAAATGGGGCTAAGGTGTGCTGTTATCGTGATGCTTTTGCCGATATTCTACACCATTGTGACGCTTGTTTAGCCATGGCGGGGACAGCAGTAGAACAAGCGGTAGGATTAGGAAAACCCGTCCTACAAATACCCGGATTTGGTCCCCAATTTACCTACCCTTTTGCTGAGGCACAAATGCGCTTATTAGGGGAATCGGTGATAACTATTGGAAAGAAACCCACGGAGGTGAATTTATTTAAAAATGCTGCGGTTAAAATTATCGATATTTTGGCAGATTCTCGTTATTTACACAGATGTTTAGAGAATGGCAAAATTAGAGTGGGAGAGTCCGGAGGTAGCAGAAATATTGCCGAGGAAATTTATATCAACCTAGGGTGTTAGGGCAGCGTAATCCAGCTTAAAATTAGCTCAATTACCTTCTAATTAAACATCGTCATTTTCCCGAACAGATAAAAACTCGGCCACCGCTTGATTAAAAGTTTCAGGTTCCCCTAAAAATGCCCAATGATTACCCGGTATCTTTTTAATTTCTAGAGACTTTAAATACTTTTTATAGGATTGAATTTGCCAAGCAGTGCGATTTAATCCCTGTTGAGGAAGGATCAATAAACTGGGAATATCTAAAGCTTTAGTTAATCCAGCAAACCCCATGACATCCTCAAAAATTTCCCCGCGTGCCGATAAAGTAAATTTACTGCTCCAACTGCCATCCGCTTTTTGTTCGATGGCATTTTTAAACACCTCTTGCTGTAAATTTGACCAACCTTTATATTGTTTTAATTGACGAGCGATCGCTTCTATGCTCTGATAACTATCAAAGGAACGAGTAATCTTTAAAAAGGGCAAAACTTGATAGAGAATTGGAAAAGTTATCCTCATCCAACTAGGCATTTTATCGATAAAAAAGGGATCGACTAAAATTAAACTCTTAAATACTTCCGGCTGTTTAGTTGCCCAAATTGCCGCTATTTTAGCACTCCAAGAATGACCTAAAATATGTGCTTGCGTCCAACCTAAATGATTAATTAAAGCCCTTAAATCGCCGATATAATCCTGAAAGTGATAACCCGTTGCCGGTTTACCGCTTTCCCCATGTCCCCGCAAATCTGGGGCAATAACTTGATAATTTGAGCTTAAATAATCGCCCAAGCTTGACCAAACCAAAGCATGATCCGCCATGCCGTGCAATAATAATAGAGGTATACCTCGATCGCTCCATTGTAAATAGGAAATTTCCATCGAGTTACTGGTAAAAGTCTGGCGTTGTGGCATAAATTCTCGACTGATTTTTACTCTATAATTTAAATATCACTTAATAAAACTTCATACAATGGCGCTACAATCTCCAATCACTGCGACTAGCTTAGAGCAATTGTCTTGGACATGGCAAGGTCACACCATCCCCTACACTGTGCGGGGAGAAGGACAACCCCTAGTATTAATTCACGGTTTTGGGGCATCTATCGGTCATTGGCGCAAAAATATCCCCGTTTTAGCGGAAAATGGCTATCAAGTCTATGCCCTAGATCTTTTGGGATTTGGGGGTGCGGATAAGCCCGCTTTAGATTATAGTCTCAACCTTTGGCAGCGGCAAATACAAGACTTTTGGCGGGAAAAAATCGCAAAACCGACGGTATTTATCGGTAATTCCATCGGGGGACTGATTACCTTAATGCTGATGGCAGAATCTCCCGAAATCACTGCCGGAGGCGTAATTATCAACTGTGCCGGGGGATTAAACCATCGTCCCGAAGAATTAAATTTTCCGCTGCGTTTAATCATGGCTGCCTTTACCGGTTTAGTTAGTTCTCCCGTGACAGGAAAGTTTATTTTTGAACAGGTAAGGCAGAAAAATCGCATCCGTAACACCTTAAAACAAGTTTATCGCGACCATACCGCGATTACCGAGGAATTAGTCGAAATTCTCTATCAACCCTCCTGTGATGCGGGTGCGTGGGGAGTGTTTGCATCGGTGTTGACGGCACCCCCCGGACCTTCTCCCCAGGAATTATTACCGCCAATCGATCGCCCTTTATTGGTACTCTGGGGAGAGGATGACCCTTGGACACCGATCGCCGGTTCGGTAATTTACCAAGAAAGAGCTAAAATGGGAAATAATACCCAATTTTATCCGATTGCCAAAGCTGGTCACTGTCCCCACGATGAACATCCCGAAAAAGTTAATCAATTAATTTTGAGTTGGCTGTCGGAAATGGGGATTTAGTCAGTTATCGAAGATTTTAGGGATTAATAGTTACTGGAGAAATCTGCCAATCGGGGCGAAGATTTTTCGCCCCTTGCAGATAGACGTGCTGCATTTCCCCTTGTAGTTTGGGAGTATTAACGTGGAGAATTACCCGAATACACTTGTCCAGACTACCAGCGACCTGCATCTGTTGCACATCGAGGAGGGGGACATTTTGCCAATGGGGACGTTCGCGAGCGATAGCAGCGGGGAAAATCGCGTCTAAATCCTGAGTTGCCGTAAAGATAATACTAACAATATCATCGGGATCGAGACTATTGTGAATTTCGATCGCTTCGAGGAGTTCTGTTACTGCTTCTCGTATAGCTTCAATAGTATTAACCGTTACTGTCGTCGCTCCCCGAATGGCTCGAACCTTCCACTGCACGATTGTCATCCTCCGCTAATCCTGATGAGTCAATTTTAGGGGTTAACGCGCCCTTTTTCTCGACTTTAATCTAGCCATCAGGGGCGGTATAACCACAATAGTTGTCCGTTAACTTCTAATTCAAATTCTAGACGCTGTAGGGTTTTTTGTAATCCTAGGGGTATTTGGGAACGATTGCCCGTCAGACGACTGAGGAGGGGTTTCGGTTCTTCGATAGTCTGACATTTAGTTTTATCTGGGGGTAATCCTGCCAATTCTAGCGCCCAAAGTCGGGCATCTTCCTCGGTTCCCAAGCGATCGACCACTCCTAATTCTAACGCCTGTTGACCGGTAAAAATGCGCCCATCGGCAAAACTTTTCACCTGATTGACATCTAAATTTCTCGCTCCGGCGACGGTTTGCAGAAATTGCTGATAACTGGTATCGATCATATCTTGGAGAATTCTTTCTTCTTCATCAGTTAATTCTCGATCGAAGGAGAGAATATCTTTATAGGGTCCCGATTTAATCACTTTAAACGAAACTCCCACCTTATCCAACAATCTTTCCAGATTGTTCCCTCTCAGGATAACACCGATCGAGCCGGTAATCGTGCCGGGGTTAGCCATAATATAATTAGCCCCCATACCGATATAAACGCCGCCAGAGGCGGAAATATTGCCAAAACTAGCGATTATTTTCGTGGTTTTTTGTAACCGCTTCAATGCTTCGTAAATTTCTTGGGAATCCCCCACGGTTCCCCCGGGGGAGTCAATGCGGAGAAGTAGGGCGGGATATTGCCTTTCTTTGACGATTTCTAGGGCTTTTAAGACTCTTTGGCGGGTATCGGAGGCAATTGCACCTGTAATTTCTATTCGAGCGATTTGTTTGCGGGTTTTCGGTTTAAAAGGCCAGACCATCAGGTTTAAATATCTCTCAAAAAAGGACTCTTTCTAATCTAACGCTTTGATCGTTCTAGGTTAAGCAGACATTATATTTCAGAATTTAAGGACAAAATGTCTGGTTAAGTGTATAATAGCATTAAGTGACCAGAGTTGAGGTAGGCGAGGTGAAGATTTGGGCAAGGTGGAATCCTTTAATTTAGATGGCTTAGATCTGTTTTTCAATTCTCACGATCATTGGCCACCTCATTTTCATGTTCGTAAACCGGGCCAATGGGAAATTAGAGTTTTTTTCTTACTTTGTAATCAAGAAAATGGTCTAAATTTTCAGGTGAAATGGCCCGCCAATGCCAAAATATCTAGTAAGGAAAAAAAGCGGTTCTTCGGTTTGTGTTATGCAATGGAGGGGGGTTATAAAGGATAAAACCCTTACACAGAAAGACATTGCTTCGATTTTTGCCAATTGTTTTCTATCTAGAACGAGCTAATCAATTGAGTCTCTTGCCATATAAGGATTT